>JAFGOU010000495.1 GCA_016926315.1 Chitinispirillaceae bacterium | reverse complement strand
TCCAGAGGTAATGAACAAACAGGGGAAAATCAAAGGCACAGCGCTGCGCCCTTAGGTGCGAAAAATTTTCACTCCGCAGCGCTGTTTGACCCCGCGTGTTTGAAATAACTATTTTATTCCGGCTAAATAGGTTCAGCTTTTTCCTTAAACCGCTTAATTATGCCCTCTTTCCGTTCGCCGTTCGGATACCCCAATGTTCTCGGCATGGTCATGGCCGGGGGTGAAGGATCACGCCTGCATCCGCTTACGCTTGAACGCGCCAAGCCGGCGGTCTATTTCGGCGGCAAATACCGCATTATCGATTTTGTTCTGAACAACTTCATCAACTCCGGCATTTTTAAAATAAAAGTGCTCACCCAGTTCAAGGCCGACTCGCTCATCAAGCACCTTACCTCGGGCTGGAATCTCAACCGCATGCTCGGTCACTTTATCGATCCGGTTCCGGCGCAGATGCGCACCGGCAAAAAATGGTATCAGGGCACGGCTGACGCGGTGTTTCAGAACATCAACCTGATCAGCGATGAAAATCCCGACTACCTGGCGGTGTTCGGCGCGGACCATATCTACAAAATGGACATTTCGCAGATGCTCGACTACCACCGCCAGGTCGGTGCTGTTGCAACAATCGCGGCCATACCGAAACCGCTTGCGGAGGCGTCGCAGTTCGGCATCATTGAAGTGGATTCCGGGGGCCGCATGATTGGTTTTGAGGAAAAGCCCGCCCATCCGAAACCCATGCCGGAACGGCCCGATATGGCGCTTGTTTCCATGGGAAATTACCTGTTCAATAAGAAATTCCTTATTCGGGAGCTGTACGAAGACGCACGATTGTCAGCCTCATCCCACGATTTCGGCAGGGACATCATCCCGATGATGTACCATGATTTTCCGATCTACGTATACGATTTTTCCCACAACCGGATACCGGCAGAGACCCCGGAGCAGAGCATCTACTGGGAAGACGTTGGAACGCTCGATGCCTATTACGAAGCAAATATGACCTTGCGCCATGTATTGCCCGTGATTAATCTTTATAATGAGAGCTGGCCGATCCGTACCGCCGCCGGCCAGTCGCCGCCCGCGAAATTCGTGTTCGATGGTGAAGGAAAAGAGAAACGGAAGGGCGAAGCGCTTGACTCGATCGTTTCGGGCGGGTGTATAATAAGCGGCGGCAAAGTGGTGCGGTCGGTCCTGTCAAGAGGGGTGCGGTTGCACGGACTTTCGGTGGTCGAGGATTCGATAGTATTCCCGGACGTGGACATCGGCGAACGGGCGCAGGTAAAAAATGCAATTATCGATCGCGGAGTACGCGTTATGCCTGGGGACAAGATCGGTTTTGACCTGGACGAGGACCGGAAACGATTTTCAGTGACCGACTCAGGAATAGTAATATTAGGTCAGAGTTCTAAAAATCTGATTGCGTGAAAGATGCATCAGGGTCCGCCGGGTGAATAAAAAGGTACAAAAAATTGGTTTATTAACCGATTAAGTTTTTGCTGTTGCATGTTTAAACCAAAAGAGGTATAATTAAGGTGGTTGAGGCGAACACATTCAAGAAAAAACCGGCACTTATGCGATTAAGCTCCGAAACGCTCTATTTTCGTGATATTACGCGATTTCGCGTTTTAAGCGACGAGGAAGAACGCAAGCTGGTAGTGCGTGTTCAGCGCAATGAACCCGGTGCGTACAACAAACTCATTACCGCCAATCTTCGTTTTGTCGTGAGTGTGGCCCGCCGTTACCGCGGAAGGGGCCTGAGTTATATGGACCTCATCAACGAAGGCAATCTTGGCCTTATCAAAGCTGCCAAGCGGTTTAACCTGGCAATGAAGGTCAAGTTCATATCCTATGCCGTGTGGTGGATACGCCAGTCGATCCAGAAAGCCCTCTTTGAACAGACCGGAACGGTCCGTATTCCGCTCAATAAAGTCGCCCTGTTCCGCAATTTCAAGCAGGCGCTTGCCAAAAATCTCGGCGACTACTACGAAACCATTATGGCCAACGATTTCAAGGAACACGAAAGCGATATCGTCGAGATCATGGACAAGATGAAGTCCATCTCCCTTGAAACGCCCCTCTCAAGCATGTCGCAGTCATCGTCCGGTGACAGCGTTAAAACCCTGCAGGACGTTTTGGGCGAAGATCCAAACCAGGATGACGACACCGAACGCCGCGAACTCGGCAACGTGCTCGATACCGTGCTCGGTAATGTGCCGAGCCGCGAGGAGCGGATTATTCGGATGTATTTCGGCCTCAACTTTTCCCGCCAGTTCACGCTCGAGGAGATCGGCAGGGAGCTCAACCTCACGCGTGAACGGGTCCGCCTGATCCGCGACAAGACCCTGCGCAAACTCATGCGCAATCCCCTCTCCCGCGCGCGACTGACCCCGTTTCTCCAGGACGCGCTGAAGGCGTAAGGAAAACCCCTGCTCTCCGGGAAAAATGTTATTTTCATAAGCAGGAGCGTTTGATATGGGGTATACCGTCACGGTGAAAAAAGTGCACGATCGGGAAGACCATTTCGAACGGGATCTTACGCCTGAACAGCGGATAACCATGGTCGAGCGACTCCGGCGTGAGGCGGGAAATTTCCTTTATGAAAACCCAGAATCATTTCGAAGAGTTGTTACGGTTATTAGAAGAAAACCACGTTGAGTATGTTATCGTGGGCGGATATGCGGTCGCCTTCCATGGATTTCCCAGATTTACCAAAGACATCGATATCTTTTACCAAAATTCACCCGACAACATCTCCAGAATCCGCAGGGCGCTGAAAAGCTTCGGTTTCTCTGAAGTAGATATTCCCGCAGAACTTTTTTTTGAACCCGGAAACATCATTCAATTCGGGGTATCACCGCTGAGAGTCGACATCATTAACGAAATCGATGGTGTCGATTTCTTTGAAGCAAGGAGCGGAGCGGTCAGGGGAACATTCGGATCCATCAACGTCAATTTTCTCGGGTTATCTCAGTTGATAAAAAACAAGAGGGCGACCGGTCGGGCGCAGGATGCCCTGGATGCCGACAGGCTGGAACGGGCGGGAGACGAGGTATAAATTTCCGCCGCCGCCGAATTTTTGCTTTTAGGCAAAGCGCAGAGGTTCGGTTGTTGCATTGATGGCTGTAATAGATTATACTTCCGGTATAACCATGGAGGTCTGACATCATGTCAACGCTTAAAACGGCCATCTCGATAGATGAAAAAATTTTCAGAAAGGTAGACGCCCTGAGCAAAAAGCTTCATATCACGCGGAGCCAGTTTTTTGCGCAAGCAGCCCGATATATGGTCGAAAGGGATGAAAATTGTGACTTGCTGTGCAGAATAAATGACGCCTATGCGTCTGACGCCGACGAAAAACTTCAAATCAGGGTCGCGAAACAGTATCTGGGAAAAAGGGTAACTGAGCGGTGGTGATCCTCCAGGGAGATGTCTTTTGGTTGGATTTAAGGACACCTCGCGGTTCGGAACCGGGATTCCGGCACCCCTGTGTCGTCATTCAAAACGACGTTTTTAATGCAAGCAATGTCCACACCACGGTCGTGATCGTCCTCACCTCGAACCTGACCCGCGCCGGAATTCCCGGAAATGTCCTGCTCAAAAAAGGCGAGGCCAATCTTACCAAGGCGAGTGTGGTGAATGTCCTGCAGATTCAGACCATCAATAAATCCGATTTGCTGGAAAAGATTGGACACCTATCCCGCTCCAGGATAGATGAAATAATAACCGGAGTTCATTTGGTTACCAATCCCCGCTTACTGTAACCCTTTGTTCCACGAAAAGAGCTGTTTTCGTCAGTATTAGCGATTCAATCGATAAAAGTTTGATTATATTATAACAATCACCGCCGGTGATCCATTCGCGCCGGCTCAGGGGATGAAAACAATTCACAAGGGGGGCCTGATGAATCGTTTTTCCTTAGGGTGCGCTATTTTGTTTCTGTCGTCAGTCGCGGTCATCGATTCCCGGGCCGATACCATCACCGTCGCCGGACAGCCGCGGTCCTATGTCCTCTACGCTTCTTCCGGACTCACCAACCCGCCGC
>JAFGOU010000494.1 GCA_016926315.1 Chitinispirillaceae bacterium | reverse complement strand
GGTACGCGACCGCCGGCCATACGATCATCGACGGCACCTGCCCCAAGGTCAAGACCGTGCACAAGGTGATCCAGCGCTACCGCTCCATGGGCTATTCCATCGTCATCACCGGCGACCAGGGCCACGCCGAAGTGATCGGACTTCTCGGGTATGCGGGCGATGCCGGGCACCTCATTCAAAACGATGGTGACATTGCCGGCCTGCCCGCCATGGAAAAAATCTGTCTCGTATCGCAAACCACCTTTGACCGTACCGCCTTTGACCGGATCGCCGCAAAACTGCGCGAGCACTTTCGGGATGTAGAAATCGTGATAAAAAAAACCATCTGCGCGGCCACGGACCAGCGCCAGGCAGAAACCGAAGCGCTCGCCCGGCAGGTCGATACGCTGATCGTGGTGGGCGGGAAAAACAGCGCCAATACCCAGCGGCTCGCCCGCATTGCCGCGGCTTGCGGCACCCCGACCCAGCTTGTGGAGACCGAGGACGAGATCGAGTGGAAATCGATCTCCCGGTGCGCCACCGTGGGCGTCACGGCCGGCGCGTCGACCCCGAACTGGATGATCAAACGGATTACCGATTACCTTCAATTCATGGACCAGACCCAGAAACGCACCCTGCCCAATCTCATCCGCCAGGGATTTGATCTTGCCGTGAACCTCAACGTTTTTGTCGCTCTCGGTGCCGTTGCCCTGTACTATGTGTCCTGCTACCTGCAGGGATATGCATTCACCTGGAGCGGGGCGATGCTGTCCTTTCTCTATTTCCTCTCAATGTATCTCTGGAACAGCGTGACCAGCATCGAAACGACCGCGCATCTCGGGATCTCCCGATATCGTTTTTACGAACGGTACAAGCGCTCGCTGATCGCGCTGGCTGCCGGTATCATCGCGACCCTGCTGGCGGTCAGCTTCTCCCTGGGAAAACAGGTGTTCGTCATCATGCTGTTCGCCACGGCCGCGGGCTCGGTATACCATGTAACCATTGTCCCGGCCCCGCTGCGCCGTCTGTTGCGCTATAAGAACCTCAAGGACATCCCCGCCTCGCGCGATCTTTTCATCGCCCTTGCCTGGGGCACGGTACTCACCTTCATTCCCCAGGTGGTCACGGAACGGTTCACCATCAATCCCCTGGTCATCGCCTGTTTCGGGCTCATCTTTGTGCTTGCGTTCCTGCGCTCCCTGATTTTCGACCTGCGCGACATCGAGGGCGACCGGATCATGGGCAGGGAAACGCTTATTACGATTGTGGGTGAGAAAAAAGCGCGCACCGCGATCCATCTCATCATCGGTCTCTGCATGGTCCTTCTGGTGGTGATCCCCCAGCTCTTCGGGCTCGAAGCGCGGCGCGAGCAGAGCACCATCCGGTTCCTTTCGCAGGCGCCTGCGCTGCTCTATGCCGCGCTGTTCGTGCGGTTGAATCCCCGGCTGAAATCGAGTATACCGTTCGTGTTCAACATTTTGGCCGACGGGCTCCTGTACTTTGCCGGGATTGGCGCACTCAGCACCGCTCTGCTGGCCGGAAGATAAAAAAAGAGAGGGAAAGATCGCTCGTTCCCTCTCTTGCAGGGGACCTGGCCCCCCCTTCCTCTCTACCCTGTCTGTTTTATATTCTACCGGCGACCGGCCGGTGTAGTCAAGTTTTTTTTCCCTGTTATGCTGTCAGACGTTCCATTGCGTATTTTTATTCCTGACCGTCAGCAAAAAAACGTTTTCCCGTCCATGACCCTATGCCCAATGCCACCGATCAAAAACCGAACGGCGATACTGAGCCCCTTTCTCTGTCGGGCCGCATCAGCGATGCCGACCTTTATCAGACCCTTGCGGAGCGTTTCTCGCTCCCGTTCATGAAGGTATCCGATGCAGCCGTGGACCTTGACGCCACCGGCGCCGTTCCCCGGAAATTCGCGGAGAAATACTGCTGCCTGCCGGTCCATAAAAAAGAGGGCGTCATTACCCTCGCCATTGCCGACCCGCGCGACATCGACGCGATCGCGGAACTTTCGTTCGCCACCGGCTGCCGGATCGAGCGGGTAGTTGCCACCGAACGGGATATACGCGCGGCCATCGAACAGGCGTACGGGAGTAAAAGCAGGCTTCATGAGGACGCGAAAAATATCGCGCGCGACCTGAAGGAGAGCGACATACGGCAGATCGCGCCGGGTGGCGGCGCCATTGAGGCGCTCCGGCGGGAGACCGAATCCGAGCCCGTGGTGCGCATGGTCAACCTGATCCTCGATGACGCGGTGCAGAAGGGCGCGAGCGATATCCATATCGAGCCGCACGAGCATTCGCTCCATATCCGCAACCGGATCGACGGCATGCTGCTCGAAATGATGGACCTTCCGGGGTGGATGCAGAGCCCGATCACCTCCCGCCTTAAAATTCTGGCAAATCTTGACATAGCAGAAAAACGGGTGCCGCAGGACGGCCGCATAAAACGCGTCGTGGGCGGCGAGGAGATCGACATGCGCGTATCGACGCTTCCGACCCACCATGGCGAAAAAACCGTGATACGCCTCCTGCGCCACAACGCGACCCTGCTGCAGCTCGCTTCGATCGGACTCGACGGCGCCGACCTGGAGACCGTGATCGAGCTTATCAACAAACCGCAGGGCATGCTGTTCATCACCGGCCCGACCGGCTCGGGAAAATC
>JAFGOU010000493.1 GCA_016926315.1 Chitinispirillaceae bacterium | reverse complement strand
TCCTGTTCCTCGACGAACCGACCGGCTCGGTCGATCCCCTGAGCCGCCGCACCTTCTGGGATTTCATCAATACGCTTTCGCGACAGGGCACCACGATTTTCGTCACCACGCACCACATGGACGAAGCCGAATACTGCCACCGCATCTCGATCATGGTCGCCGGCCGTATCGCGGCCATGGATTCGCCCGCCGCGCTCAAGCGCGGCGCCAATTCGGCAACGCTTCAGGAGGCATTCATCAGAATCGTGACCGCGCCGGTGGCAGGGGGGGAGCAATGAGACGAAGGATCGGGGCGATCGCCTTAAAAGAGATGCGTCATATCGTGCGCGACTGGCAGACCCTTATGGTCATCATCCTCATGCCGGTGCTCATGATGTTCCTGTACGGGTACGCGCTCACCATGGACCTGATCGAGGTGCCGGTGATCGTCGAAGAACCGTCTCCTTCCCGGGAATCGGAACGGATCGTCGCTGCGATCGACGCCACCACATTGTTTCGCGTGGCCGGCAGGGTCAGGGTCGTTTCCGATCCCGAGGACCTGTTCAAGAGACAACGGGTCAAGATGCTGTTCCGGTTTCCCGCTTCGTTCGCCGCCGATCTCCGGAGAGGTTCTTTGGGAGCGCACGTGCAGGTGCTTATCGACGGCTCCGATCCCAATGTCGGCACCATCCTGAAAAACGCCGTGGAGTCGCTCGTGCTCAAGGCGACCCTCGACGTCCTGGGCATCAAACAGCCGACCGTGGTGACCATCGACCAGCGGATTTTATACAATCAGGAACAACGGAGCGCGCTCTATTTCGTGCCCGGACTCATGGCCATCATCCTGCTCATGATATCCGCATTGCTCACCTCGCTTGCCATCACCCGCGAAAAGGAGCTTGGTACGCTTGAACAACTGCTCGTGTCGCCGCTGCGTCCCTTCGAAATAATTTTCGGCAAGATACTGCCCTATATCCTGCTCGCGGCATTCGATGGCGCGCTCATCCTGCTTGTGGGATATGCGCTTTTTGGCGTGCGGGTCGCCGGCAGCCTGCTGTTCCTTGCCGGCGCCAGCGGGGTCTATATTTTCACCGCGCTGGCGATCGGGCTTATGGTCTCCACCGTGGCGCGCAACCAGCAGCAGGCAATGATGATCGTCCTGCCAGCCACCCTGCTGCCGACCATTATCCTTTCCGGGTTCATCTTCCCGCTTGCCAGTTTGCCGTTCATCCTTCGTGTCATCAGCTACGGCATTCCGGCGACCCATTTTCTGGAGATCGTCCGCGGCATCATTCTCAAAGGCGCGGGTCCTGCGCTTTTGGCAACGCCGCTTCTCATACTGACCGGCATGAGCTGCGTACTCATCGCCATTGCGGTTAAAAAGTTTCAGGTACGCCTATGAACCTGCTCAAACTCATGGTCTGGAAAGAGTTTGCCCATATCAGGGCCGACCACCTTTCGCTCAAGCTTATGGTTTTTCCCGTGTTCGTCATGACCTTCATCCTGAGCTATGCGCTCACCACCGAGGTCAGGAACATCGACATTGCCGTGGTGGACCGGAGCCGTACCCCTCAAAGCATTTCGCTGGTCGAAACCATACGCAGTAATCACCTGTTCCGCTGGCAGGGAAGCCTCGCCACGCCGGACGAAGCGAAACAGGCGATCGACCGCGGTCGCCTCAAGGCGGCGCTCATCATCCCGCCGGATTTTTCCCGCCGTCTCGCCTTGCCCGAAGGCGGCCGCGTGCAGCTCCTCGTCGACGGCCAGGACGCCAACTCCGCGAACGTGGCGCGCGGTTACGTACAGACCATCGTGTCGCGCTGGGCCATGCAGCATTTCGGGCGCCGCCTCGAAATGCGCGGCATACGCGTAGCGTCGCTCGTGCCGGTCACCGTGACACCCGTGGTCCTTTTCAATCCGCTGCTCAAATCGACCTGGTACATGGTGCCCGCGCTTGTGGTGCTGCTCGTCACCATTATCACCGGCCTTTTAAGCGGACTCTCTATTGTCAAAGAGAAGGAGTCGGGCACGCTCGAACAGCTCATGGTGACCCCGGTACAACCGCATCATCTCATCATCGGCAAGACCGTGCCCTATCTCCTCATCGGGCTCGCGGAAATGTGCCTCTTCCTGGTCGTGGTGCTCGTATGGTTCCAGATTCCCTTCCGGGGCAACTTCCTGACGTTCCTCCTGTTCGGACTGGCGTATATGGTATCGTCGCTCGGCATCGGCATCCTCACCTCCACCGTTGCGCGAACACCGCAGCAGGTGCTGTTTCTCATCTGGTTTATCATGATCTTTTTCATCCTGCTCTCCGGTTTTTTCGTGCCAGTGGAAAACATGCCTCAATGGGTACAGAAGGTAGCGGCAATCAACCCGGTCCGGTACTTCATGTTCGCGGTGCGCGAGATGTTTCTCAAGGGGTCGGGATTTGTCGAGTTGTGGCGTGAGCTGCTCTCCATGCTTGCCATCGGCGTATCGGTGTTCGGCGCGTCGGTGCTGCTGTTTCACCGGAGAGTGAAATAAAAAATGAGAGATAACGGCGTTTCCCGGCCCCTCATGGAGCGGCCGGGGTCGGTTCTTCCCTTCGTGCTTCATGCGTTGACCGTGCTCGGCATGAGCACCGTGGCCTCCCCGAACAGATACTTATAAAAATTTGCAGCGTTATTCCTATTCAAATCCCATCAATCCCGCGAACGATATATATTTTAGAGATTTCAGCCTGTTAAATAGTGCCCGTCCGGAAACCCCTGAATTTTGACATTCGTCATTCCGGCGAACGCCGGAATCCAGGGTTTCTGGCCGTTTTCGCTAGC
>JAFGOU010000492.1 GCA_016926315.1 Chitinispirillaceae bacterium | reverse complement strand
GTTCCACCCCTGCCGTCCCGTCTGCCCCCAGGTCCCTGCTGAGCGGAAAGAGCTGCAGGTGCATCTGATACACCCGGCTGGAGTTCTTGTCGCTGCTGGTTATGGCCACCACCCGGTCGCGGAACGCGGCCATCTCCGCGGCCAGAACGTCGTAGCACGCTTTTGAAATGCCGATGGTCACGCCGTAAATCTGCCGTTCTTCAACCGGCGTTGAGTCCAGCGCGATTTCCGCTTTCCTGAGCATTTCACGGTTGAACGAGCGCACAGCCATGCGCGCCACACTGCTGTCGGAAATGATCGCAGCGGCGGTTTGTCGAAAACTCCCGTCCGGCTGCGGTTCGATAAAACCGAGTTTTTTAAGAAGCTTGATGGCAAAACGGGCCTCACGGACGCTGATGGGCGGCGAAACCACGGCAGCCAGCTTTTTACAATCGCCATTAAAATGGTGCAGATTCACCATTTCGCGGATGACCGGCACAAACCAGTGGGTATAATATTCATGCTGCAGAGCGGTCAGCCTCTGCTCTTTTACGGTATGCATCATTGAGAGCATGACCGCATAGTGCACCTGCTTTTCCTGGGCCGACTTTGACTGGTTGAAGAGGACCAGGTGCCTGAAAAACTGCGCCTCTTTTTCGTTGAGTTTGAGGGCAGTGATGAATTTATCTATGGTAAGGACCGTGAGGTTACGTTTCGATTCGATAATCTGTTTAAGAAAGTTGGGAGAGTTGATTCCCGCCTTTTGCGCAAAATAGCGATAGGAAAAGAACCTGGAGTTTTTTTTCTGCTCCTCGTAATGGTCCTTGAGAAAGAGTCGATAATCGATGTAGGAAAATAGCGGGTTCATAATTGCCTATGATAAAATAACCTTTCAAAGCGGTTTCAGCACAAAAAAAAGGGTAAAGCGCAAAATTATGTATACAGTGCGTATACGAATAGCCGTATAACTTATTGATTTATAATAATAAATTTTCAAGAATGAAAAAATTAGAATATTTTCGTATGCTGGCAGGGGGTCTTTTCGACGCCGGTCGCTCCGTAGCGCTTCCCCGCCGGTTGCATCGACGTTTCACAATACGTATCTTTGAAACCAGCCCTCTGGACTTCAACCGCAGCCGCCCGGAACAACATGTCCCGTCTCTTCATTGCCATCGACCTTCCCGGGAGAATCAAGGATGACCTCATTGCCACCTATATTGCCATGCCAGGGGTGCGCTGGATGGACGAGGAGCACCTCCATCTGACCCTGCGGTTCATCGGCGATGTGTCCCACGACAGTGCGGAACAGATCGTCCTGGCCCTTGGCAAGGTTTCCTCGCCATCGTTTTCCCTGAAGATAAAAAACGTCGGATTCTTCCCGCCGCGCAGGGAGCCGCGCATTCTCTGGGCTGGCGTTGCAGAAAGCGAAGAGCTTCGACGGCTCCAGGCCAGGATCGAGCGCGCGCTGATCACGACGGGCGTCGATCCCGAAGCGCGTAAGTTTCATCCGCATATCACCGTCGCGCGGTTGAACGGGAGTCCGGAAAGCAAGGTCGCGCAGTATATCGCGCTGAACTGCCTGTTTGTATCGGAGCCCTTTATGGTGTCCGCCATACACCTGTATTCGAGTACCCTGCACCGAAGCGGGTCACACTATGTCAGGGAGGAGTCGTTTTCGCTTGATGCGGAGAGTACTGAGCCGCGGGACTAATCGATGATTCCCTTTTTCCTCGCCACCCGCAGAAAAATTCCTACCAGCACCGGATCGAAATGCTTGCCGCTGTCGGCCACGATACGCCGTATGGCCTCATGGTGGCCGAGGCTCGAACGGTAGGGCCGGTCCGAGGTCATGGCGTCGAATGCATCGGCGATATGCAGGATACGCGCGCCAAGCGGAATATCCTCTCCCTTGAGCCCGCCCGGATATCCGGTACCGTCGTAATGTTCATGATGGTGCAGGATGAGTTTGTACAATTCGCTTAAAAACGGCACGTCCTTGACGATATTTGCCCCAAGGGTGCTGTGGCTTTTCATCACTCCGTTGAATTCGTCATATGACAGAGGACCGGGCTTGTTGAGGATTGTGCCGGGAATGCCGATCTTGCCGATGTCGTGGAGCAGCGCGGCGTCTCGGATCACCGCGACGCGGCGGATGTCAAATCCTTGGATCTCGCGCGCGAGTTCCTCGGCGAGCAGCATGACCTTTTCAGAGTGGCCGAGCGTGTATTTGTCTTTTGCGTCCACCGCGATCGCCAGCGCCTTGATGGTACGCAGGTAGTTCACCTTCATATCGTTGTAGAGTTTTGCATTGATGAGGGAAATGCGCACCTGATTTACAAGGCCGGAAATGAGCGCATCGCTTTCCAGAAACTCCTGCCGCTTCATGACCGAGCCGAGATAAAAAACACCCAGAGTCGTTCCTTCCCATTGTATCGTGGATACATGCTCCAGACCGAACGGCGGTTTGACTCTGCAGTTCGCTTTCTGTGACGGGAATATCCGGCGCAACGACACTTTCCGTTCGTCGATTTTCCCGCCGGTTTTCCGTTCACCTGCATCGGCAACCGTGCGATATACCTGCCATACATCGACCTCGTCCATTGCCCCGCGCGACCAGTAGAGAAACTCGTTCTGGCGGTGTTCGGTCAGCAGGAAAGCGATAAAATCAGGAGCGCAGTGCTCGCGGGTCTTTTCAAAAAGCGATTTGATGAGGTCAATGCGATCGGTACGGCCCATGAGCTGCTCTGAAAAGGTACCGACCAATTTGAGCTCCTCGACCTTCTGGTTGAGCGAGGTATAAAGAGTGGCGTTGTTCAGGGCGATGCCGGCCTGGGAAGCGAGGATCTCCATGCGGTTGACGTCAAGTGCCGAATAGGGAACTGCGACCGCGTCCCGTTCCACGATGAAGGTCCCGATCACCTTCTTCTGAATACAGAGCGGGACGGCGATCAGCGAATGGATATTTTTGCATCCGTCATGAATCTTTTCCCCTTTATGCAGGACGCCGTTCTCGACGACCAGGGTCTCCCGGATCTCAAACGATCGCTGGGCAATGAGGCAACGGACGGTCTCTGCGTCAGAATCGTTCGCGCTTCCAGCCGCATATCCTTTCTGCCTCCCGTACACCAGCTCGTTGCCCTGTCCCTCATTCAGAAAAATGACCCCTTGCGGCGAATCCGTTATTTCGAGCCCATGTTTGAAGATCACGTCGAGCAGGGCATCGACGTTGTGCGTGGCTGCAAGCTTGCTCGTCATTGCATAGAGTGAAACCATTTCCGAAAGCAGGCTGTTCTGCGAGGTCAATTGCGTTTTTTCTATGGCCCGGCGGATTTTCTGAAGCAGTACTGGAAGGTTGACCGGTTTGAGCAGGTAATCATACGCTCCCTGTTGCAACGCCTTGATGGCGCTCTGCATGTCCGGGTTTCCCGTGGTGATGATCACCGGAACCGGCAAACCGGTTTTATTTACGTTTTCGAGGAGCTCCAGGCCGTCCATGACCGGCATGCATAGATCGGCGACGATCGCCTGCGGCTTTTCGCTGAGGAAAAGTTCCAGCGCCTTTTTCCCGTTCGAGGCGCAGGTGGCGGTAATACCCTCTCTTGATAAAAACTGCTCAATGGTATTGCACAACAACGGATCATCGTCTACGATCAGGACACCACACTGGTCTTTCTGGTGTGCCATTACATCCCCTTCATAGAGCACGATGTCCAGGCAGAAAAACAGGCGAAGAGGACACTATGCCAAACAAACCTTTATACCGGGCAATTGAGATGTTGCATCAATACCACGGCATTGCAGTGCACAATTTCGACCCTGCGTATGTGTGTGATACGGGACTACCTAGTGTACTATTATACTATCAATGCCAGCGATAATGCACGCTTAATTTGTAGGTAGGTGCTAATTCGTGGGTAAGGTAGGCGAAATCAATGCCGGCCTTTTCCTGAAGGAGACACAATCCGGCACCAAAACTGAAATTCATTGTGGCAAGATTCAGCCCAGCCCTGAACGCCAGGCGATTCATAACTGAGTATTCCGCTCCATAACGGCCTAATGCGGCCAGTGACGGATTTTTTGAAATCCTCTTCCGGTCGGGTGACCTGAAAATCAATTCATCGATAGTAGAACCGTCGCCAATGGGCATCGTATCGGTTATCCAGGTATTAACTCCTTCATTTGAAAAAAGATCCGGCGACAGATACGAGGCGCTGATCCTGCCATACAGGTAGGGTATTTCCCTGTACCAGCCAAACCCGATCCTTGCATGGGGCCAGGCGAACTCCTTGTAGGCTGAGTTCCAATACGTATAACTCGTTGTTGCGTTTTCGATTATTGAGGTAACGGCAACACCATGCTCCGTGAAAAACAGCGATGTTCCGATATCAATCCCAATGCCGTAACCGGTTTCGTTGATCAGATTTTTACGCAGCCCGTTCACCGCCACGCCAACCAGGAGATTGATTCCCCGGGGGAACTGCCATATCGTTCTTCCGTAACCAGCCCTGAAATAAAGTTCGGATGCGCTTGCCGTACGGACCCCGGTGATGACCGTGTCGTTGTTAAGCTCTATTCCGGGAACAAGGAGGTAGCTCATGGACAGGCTGAATGAAGAGTGCCGATTGATACTGCCGAGATATGACAGGCCAGAGGTACTGAAGGTATTCTGGTAAAAACCCGCATAGGAAAGCGCGACTTCGCTGGCTGAATCAAGGTTTAGATTCGCCGGGTTGCTCATGGGTTGGGCGCTGCGCAGAAGGCTCATGTCCGATCCTCCCATGGCCGATGATTTCGGCATGACGAACAGTTCCTTATTCGCATCACCGTAATAGTTCCCTTGAACATCGCCGGCAACCGAAAAACCGCACAGCGCCACCAGTAACAAGACGACTTTCTGGTCCTTCGGTTGCATAAATCGGTTTCCCTTCGGTGTGACCGGGCTTTCTTTATTAAAAATAACTAAAACCACGGCATTGATACTATTGTAGCCTCACCTATCGTTTTCATTATCTTCGATTGCGTTAAAGTATACGAAAAAACCCGGTAAATGTTGCGAAAAAGAATGAACACCGTATCCATGGGCAGCCGGTCAGAGCGTATCGCTGATGGATTTCCGGGACGACGCAGTGTCCCGGAGCGGAGGTGGCGGCTTTTCCAGCACCGCATCCAGCGCTTTGCGATAGGCCTCCTCTGGCTGTAATCCGGTGATCGCTTTTTTAACGGCACGGTCGTTCACTATAAACACCGCCGGGATCCCCTGGATCCGGAAATATGCCGCGATCTGCCGGTGGATGTCCACATCGACTTTCATGAAGGTGACTTTGCCCTTATATTCTTTTTCGAGCTTCTTGAGGACAGGGGCAAGCATGTGACACGGCGCGCACCAGGTCGCCCAGAAGTCAACTAGAACAGGCTGTGTTGAATTGATAATCCTTTCGGCGATCTGCTGCGAAGAGTCCCGGTGCGCGGGCGGTGAAGGTTCGCGTAAGGGCTGAGCAACTGCAAGGCATGCCTCGACGATGAGCAAAAAAAAGCTGAGACGTGCAATCATAGGCTGACGGGTGCTTTCATGGTGCGGAATACAAAGTTCCTTGTTTTTGATTTGTTCCCTCATCCTTTTATCGGCGCCAGGTAGGTTACCTTGAGTTCACGGCTCCAACCGACCGGCAGCTCGCGCGGATTGTTCGCTCTGTTTATCAGATAGGCACGGTTTTCAAAAACGTCCCGTGCGTCGATCTCAAGCGAAAAATGCGGGGTAAAATGCAGCCTGATGCCGAGATTGCAGTACCCTTGATACGGCAGGGCATAGGCGTTTCGGGAACCGTAGGGATCGCGGGTATTGAACCCGAAATCGTATTCGGCAACGAGTGAGAACTTGTCGCTAACCCCCATATCGACGCCGACCCAGGCGTCTGGCCAGGTTACCTTGGCGATCTCCTCGAGCGAAAGGTTGATGTTGCCGTGCAGGCCGAGTTCGAGCACCCTGAGAAACAGATAGCTCTTGCTGAATGCGGCGAAAAATCCCTGTGATTTGTAAATGTACCCGTAGTAGCCGAAACGGCCCTCGTCACCGATCCCGCCAAATCCCTGATAATCGAATCCAAGCGCGATTCCCGGGAGATAGAAATCCTCTTCCAGCAGGCGGTATTTGATGATACAACCCGGAAACGGGTTATAGTGCACTTCCCTGCTGCGGCCGACGATCCCCTCGGCGCCATACCCGAGCCCGAAACAGAACCGGTCCGTTATTCCCGCCGCGATGCTCACCAGAAACCCGGTACCGTAATTTTCGTAGATCCGGACCTCGAGGCTGTAGTCGCCCTTCGGTACCATGCCTGCGGTATGCATATCCACGAGCCGTATCGGCGGCACCGGTTCGCTGCCTGAAACCGTTCCGGCAACAACGCAGAACAGCACCACCGCACGACACAGCGCGATCGCCATGCCGCCGGCACCCGACGGCGACTTCACGTTCCTCATCGACGCTCCTTCTGTTGCAGCCGTTTGATATTCTCGCGACGGATTTTCATCTTCTTGTGATCGTGTTCCTGGTTGCTTACGGAAAAATCGTGAGCGCCGGAACCGTCCCACTTTGCTACAAAATATAGCTCATTGGTTTCGAGCGGGGAAACCGTCGCCTGAAGCGATGCGAGTCCCGGCGAACAGATCGGTCCGGGCGGAAGACCGGCAAAACGGCGCGTATTGTACGGAGAATTTACGTTGAGTTCTGACACGTAAAGAGGACCGCTCCATTTCTTAAAGAGGTACCTGACGGTCGGGTCCGCCCCGAGGGGATAGCCCCGCTTCAACCGGTTATGGAACACGCCGGCGATGCGCGAGCGTTCCGCCGCAAGCACCGCCTCCTTTTCCACGATCGAAGCCAGCGTCACGACATCGCGCCGGGTCATGCCGCGTACCGCGGCCGCGTTCGTATCGAGCCGGTGGTACTCCTGATGAAAACGGCCGGTCATGCGCCTGATGATATCACGCGCGGTCGCCGCCTCCAGGAACCGGTAGGTATCGGGAAAAAGGTACCCTTCGAGCGAAGCCTCACCGGTAACGCCACATTCGTCCATGAACTGCCGGTCGCGGCAAAGGGAGATGAACAGCCCGGTATCGAGCGGCATGAGCGCGGCGATGCGGGCGGCCGTCTGCTCGATGGTGAGCCCTTCCTGCACGGTGACCGGCGTTTCGATTGGCTCGGCGTTTAGCAGACGTCGGGAGGCGGCCACCACCCCTTCGCCAGGAAAAAATTCGATCCTGCCCGCCTGGATTTTCCGCTCGATGCCGGAAAAACGGAGCCACGCGTACAGCGGAGGTTTCGCGGTAATGATCCTTTGGCGCAGCAGGGTGTCGGCAATGGCGCGGACCGACTGCCCTTTGGCAATAACCACGCTCACGCTCTGTGCGGACCGGCCCCATTCAAAAAAAAGGTAACGGACCGCCACGGCCCCAATGGCAAGGAGGAGGAGAAGCGCGGCGACGACAACAACCGCCATTCGAATTCGTGTTTGCATAAACCGCACCATCCAGAACACGCCGAATACAGCGTACCCGACAAGCCACAGCAGGAACAGCACCCCGGCCAGCCAGAGGTGGATGACCGGAACAATCGCGCGCTTCAGGGCATTCATTTAATCCCGAGTTTCTTCAGTTTTCGAAACTGCGTGCTATTATAGTATAAATACTAGACAAATTAACCTGCCCAGCACGTTGATGTTTTCGTTAAAATATCCATGCTAATAAAATATAAAAGGCCAGTCACGGCCAGGTCGAAGTTGCAAATTTTAACGGTTTCAATGCCAGAAGGAGCATAAAACAGCAATGGAGCTTACAATCGGTGAGTTAAACTTTAAATGCCGAATTGGCGCGGAATTTTAAGGGGTGTTAAGAGTAACCTCTAAAGCTGAACGTAAGGTTAAAATAAATACTTTTTTAAGCACCCTGCATTTGGGTGCAGATAAAATTAACACCTTATTAAGGACATTCAGGTAAGCTTAATAAATTATTCGGCTGCTCACCGTCGTTTTCAGTCTTTAAATATTTATGTCCATACTGACTTACCGCGACAATTACCCAAACCGTTTGGCTGTTAACACTGACATAAAAATTCCATTTTCCGCTTTCTATGCCTGCAATAGCGTCCTGCTGAGATATCTTCCATCGAGTGCCATCATTATTTCCTCCGATCGAAAGAATCCGCTCATGCGGATTAAACCTATCGCTTTTGTTAATGCATTTGACTTGGTGACTGATAGCCATACTACTCCCTTCTGAAAAATGAAAAATATGTGTGTGAATTTCAGAAAAATATATAATTTCTCCATGGTTTTTATTTACCCTATTCGTACCTCGTTAGGTAAATCTTCCTTATGCCTGAAGCCAAGAATCGAGTGCGCGGCAGTATGTCCAAGTAGCATACCTGAATCCTTCGGGTAGTATAATTCCGGAAACCACTTTTCAAATCTCCAGCGCAAGTCGATTTCAACAGATTGCTGCCGATCATCATACAGAAATTTATTCCAGTTAGGCGTTCCTATCAAATCACCTTCGAAAATGATAAAAAAGCCAAATGGGAAACATTTGATACAGCTAAAAACCATTTTTTGATTTCGTATGCTTACCCATCCGATCTCGCGCAGAATACTGATCATATTTTCGTCATAATACGGCATTATATACACGCGAATACGGTCTTCAAATTTCTGGTTGCCCCAAAAATAAGCAAGCATCTGTAGTTCCAGCGTGGATGGACTATCTGTAAGAGATGTCGATAAACAATGCCCAATCATGCCTTTTAATATGAGATGGGGGTTACAATCTATTCGTATTATAGGGTCTGAGCCCTTCATTTTATCTTTCAACAAAGAAACGAATGAGGCTATCTCATTATCAAAACATGAAAGTGTATCACTATTACATTTCGTACAAATTGTTTTATATTTGATGCCACCTTGAAAAAGCCCGTAATAGCTATCAAGTTTAGTGCAGAAATTTAAATAGTTTATATAGTAGAATCGTCCTTCATTTCCCATACATTGGGGAGGAACATGATCTTCAGATAGGTCTACATCGATTTTGTTCCTGCATAAATTGCAAATATGGCTGTCGTTCTCCTTAATAAGCTGGATCTCACCGATTCTCTTATCGGATGAAATGGCATTCTTTACGGTTGACTTGCCATTCTTGTCGATACTAATAATTCTGGTGCCTAAACCAGCTTGTTCCATTTTGAGTATCCGATATTATAAG
>JAFGOU010000491.1 GCA_016926315.1 Chitinispirillaceae bacterium | reverse complement strand
GGCCGCACGAAACGCCGTGCTGGACTGGGACGGAACCGGCGGGTTCCGACGGAAGGTTCCTGCAGGCGTGTACCTTGCCGTCGTCACCGGCAACGGCCGGGTCATCGGCACCCGAAAGATCTTCGCGGGAGCAGGCGGAAGATAACGCGTTATCGTTTGGTGAACCCGTCTCGTTAAAGGGATCGACGACCCGGTGGCTGATCCCGCCCGGCGGGACGAAGCAACCCGGTACTGCCGGTGTCCGCGAGGCGGGAGACACGCGGCACAGTTAATAAGCAACAGGCATTGTCACGTAAAAAGTCGCCACACCGCCTTCGCCGCCGATTCAAGGAGGGGTGAGAGATCGATCGCATCGGCGTCACTTCCTGAGAGTGGTGAAGACCGGATGGTGAAATCCTTTGTCAAACGTTTCAATTCCTTTTCCTCCCGCTCCTTTTCCTCCCGCTCCGCCCGTTCGCCCATGATTTTTTCATGGTACAGCCGCCCGCCCGCCTTGCGCCATTCGAGGAGCTTTCTCAGAGCGCCGCCGTCAAGCCAGATGCCGTGTTTGCACTGGTCAACCACGACGCCGCTTCTGGCGCCGAAGTTGATCCGGTTCATCAGGTCGCCGCAGACCGGGCATTTGATGTAGGCGCGCGAGCGGCGGGCGGGGCGGTTCTTCATCTGGTTCATCGCCTGTATTTTATTCATGTCGATGCTGTAGACCTGGTTGACCGACTTGTCAAGAACGGCGTTAAGTTCCTCGGGGTCGAAGAAGAACCCGAGGCAGGAGGGGCATCGTTCGATGGTAAACTCTTTGATGCCTTTCAGGCTGATCGTTTCCATGGAGCGATTGCACATCGGACAAAACCGGTCGGAGGATTCCTGAGAAACGGTAAACTCGGAGACCCCCCGCAGATCGACGTCGTTTTTCGCGCCGCAGTATTCACAGATCGATGTGTAGGCGGGGAGAGGAGCGGCGCAGGATTTACAGTGAGGCATGACCTTTTCCCCCGAGGCGAAAATGACAACGGTCAACAATCAACAAATTTCTGCGTTCCGGCAGGGACGATAGTACCCCGCCTCCACGGAAGAACTATTTTTCTCACTAATGGTACCATCACTTTTCATCGACATCAACGGCTGCAATCTGGAATATCGCTGGATCGGTGAGCGGACGGGCGGCTCAGCCGTACTCGTCTTTCTCCACGAGGGTCTCGGCTGCGTATCGCTCTGGAGGGATTTCCCGGAAAAACTCTCAAACCGCGTCGGATTACCGGCACTGGTGTATTCACGCGCCGGATACGGAAGATCGGACCCGGTTGCACTTCCCCGTCCGTTCCGGTTCATGCATGACGAGGCCGGTGTGCTTGGAAAACTCCTTGAACGGTTTAATATCGATGAGGCGGTTCTTGTCGGACACAGCGACGGCGCCTCCATATCGTTGATTCATGCGGGCGGAACTCGATGCGCCGGGGTGAAGGCGCTGATCCTCGAGGCTCCGCACGTTTTCACCGAACCGGCACAACTCGAAAGTATCGCCCGTATGGCCGAGGTCTACCGGACGACCGGTCTGCGCGAACGTTTGTCAAGGTATCACGGCGACAATACCGATATCGCGTTCAGGGGATGGAACGACGTCTGGCTCGATCCGGATTTCAAATCGTGGAACATAGAAGAGTTCCTTCCCCCGATTACCGCACCGATGCTGCTGGTGCAGGGGAGCGATGACGAGTACGGAACGATGCGGCAGCTGGAGGCGATCCGGAACCAGGTTGGGGGACCGGTAGAGATATTTGAATTGCAGCAGTGCGGCCACTCGCCGCATCGCGAGCATCCCGGTCCGACGCTCGAGGCAATGGCGTCATTTATCCGGCGGTATCCGCCTATCTGCCCGCAATAAATCGAAGCCGTCGACACCGCCGGCCGTTTACCGATGCGTCGGCGATATAAACGCCCGCGGAAAGTGCGGCCGTACTTATGGATCCCCGGTGTCCGGCGCAGCGGTCCGTCGCGACGATTCTTCCGTCGGCCCTGAATAATCTGAGGACGACCTCTCCCCTTGTATTTCCGGAATGGGCGGTGACCACCATGCCGCGCCGGGCGTCGTAACGTACGGACGCGTCAGAGGGTGACGTTTCCACTACCGGCGCCTCTCGGCCGGCGGCAACCAGCGCCTCTCTGATGAAAAGATCATCGTCAGTCAAGGTGTCGTGATCGGTGACGGCCGTACCCAGGGCGTAAAAGAAAACAGCGCGTCCGAAATCGATTTCCGTCGGACGGTAGGCGGTCTGGATCTCCATGTCGAAACGGTATGAGGTGGTGAAGGGCTGGGGATCGCTGACATGGAACCGTGCATTGGCGACAAAACCCGCGAAGCCCTCGGCAAAAGGCTGTGCATGGAAAGCGTGGCTGAAGGTCTTCGATGTCGACCAGGCATACCCGAAGTAATCTTCGGTCCCCGTGCCCATGAAACTCGGTTCGGGCAGATCGTCGAGGCTGATCTTGTCGTCGCCTTCACCCCACCAGGCGTTCTCCCGGTTCCAGATATGCAGCAACGTTCCCACATGAACGCCCTTGCCGGTGATATGCAGTATGGGGTGGTCGCGCAGCGGATCGGCCATGTAAATGATCGAGTAGAGGTTCTTGCTCGTAACGATACCGGGATCCTGCCGCCAGCGGGCGTAAAAATACATTGTATTATCGGTAAATGCGTAGGGCTGCGTGGAAATCGCTGCCGTAAAGGAACCGCTCCGGCCGCTATGATTGATAAAGCGGACTACCGCTCGTTCACGGAACGGCATGCACCAGCGGCTGATCATCGTCCGGTCGGCGGTGATGCGTACCGGCAGGGTCCAGTATGGATTTTGATAGGGGACCCCGGAGAAAAAATCTCCCAGCGGAACGCGTACCTGAGGATACGCGGCGTCGTCGAACACGATTTCGAGAAGACATTGTCGCAGAAATAACGGATCGAACCCATCCTTAAAAGCCACCGAAACGGCGGTTATCGCGCGTGGGCCGACGAGTGTGGCCGCGGTGACCGCCTGCTTCTC
>JAFGOU010000490.1 GCA_016926315.1 Chitinispirillaceae bacterium | reverse complement strand
CGGCATTCGACCGGCAGGGCAACAAACATGCCCTGCATGCGCTGTGGAACCGCCGCCATACAACGAAATTCAACGGCGTATCCTACCCGGTCCAACGTGCCGCTGAAGCGTGCTACAAGGATGACGGACCGTCGCAGATCAAGGCACTCGCCGACTATTACCTTGCAAATGCCGCACGTATCAGGAACGATATGACCGCGCTCGGGTTCTCCTGCACCGGCGGCGTGGATTCGCCCTATATCTGGGTAAACGTCAAAACCGATTCCTGGGAATTTTTCAATCGCCTGCTGGTCACGGCAAACGTCGTCTGCACGCCGGGAGCGGGATTCGGCAGGTGCGGAGAGGGGTATGTCCGCATCAGCGCTTTCAACAATCCTGACAACCTAAAAAAAGCGCTCTCGCGTATCGCGAAAGCGCTCCGGTAGGTATTGTCCGGCATCGTTACAGATGCACGATGATATTCAGGACTTTATCGAGGTTCGTCAGCTCAAAAAGCCGGTTGATATAGGCGCTGTGGTCGGTATTGGAATTGAGGATGAGAAGCTGGCGGCCCTCTTTCTGCATGAGCGTATGGTAATAAACTATGGTACCCAGGCCGTGACTGTCGAGAAAGCTCGCCCCGCTGACATCAACAACGATTTTCCCAACCTTTTTTTTGTAAAGCTGCTCGATCTTGTGCTGAACCCGCTTGACGTCAAGATCGGCAATCCTGCCCCGTAATTCCACCACGGGAAGGACGTCATCTTTTTTAACGGTTACTTCCAACGACTCATTTTGTTCATTTTTCATGGCGTATCCCCTGATTAAAATTAGGAACAATGACGGATTTCAATTTGAATACCTCTAAAAAGGTATCTTTCCGGAGGGGTTTTGTCAATCGAATTCAACGACACGGCAGCGGGACGACCCCAACAGGGGATTTTTTATCGTGATAAGCGATATTCCTGTATAAGGTTTGAGCGAGATCCTGGTACTGCCCGCCGGCAGCACCAGGCTCCTTGATTCAATGACCTTACCCGCAAGTGAGTGCCGGGAAATGGTATACGCACCGGGACGGCAGACCAGAACCCGTACCATCCCGGTATTCCTCTCGAATGAAATCCCGGGCATCCCCGTTGAAAACGCTTTCGCCCTGCCAATAATCCCTGCGGCGCAGACATGCGGGGAGATGCACGCCTGGGCCAGTTGATCGTCAATCACCGGCTCTTTCACGAACGAACCGTCCGGCTTGATCCAGTATTTATAATTCCCATACCCGTAATTGGAAAGCGCCTGATCGATGGAGTCTCCCCCATCACCGTACCAGACCGCCGGATAGCAGACCATATTCGGTTCCAGATACTCTTCCCGAAACCACTGTTTCGGATCGTTTACGCCGACATTGACCTCCAGGACCAGCACGGGAAAGGAATCGCAGCGATCGCACCCGTACTTTTTCCATACCGCATTAAGAGCCGGCACCGATTCGGAACAGTAGAGGCACCGGCGCATCACGCAATGGACAAGGAGGTGGCGGTTTTTGGAAAGTTCGGCGCCAAGATCCCAGTGCTTTCCGTCCATGTGGATGGCCTTCAGCCGGTTTACCTGTACCGTTCCCCCGTCCGCGCTGCCGGCAACGGCAAAGACCAGAAGCATGACCGCTCCACACAGGGACCTCATTGCAGCACCTCTTCGCTGGCCTGTCATCACCATACCGTCTTTCTCACCAGCGTACGATCCCCTGCCGTTACCTTGACGATATAGAGCGCCGCGTACCGCTGCCGCAGGGGAAACAGATAGGTCGCCGGACCGTTTCCCGCCTCCTTCATCACCCTGCCGCCCTGCAGCGTAAACAGCTCGACCCTGTGCGTCCCCTTCATGGGCAACGACACGCGCACACCGCGGTCAACCCTGATAATGGTTACGTCGCGCAACGGATTATTCATTGCGCGGGGGTTTACCGGAATACCGCCTTCGTACGCCCACACCGTGAACCCCTGCGCAGCGTCGCCTACCGCATTGATCCTGCACATGCCGCCCTTGTCCGGATGCCAGAACCAGCCCGGAACGCCGGCATGATACTGTGTTTCTGTGATAACGGGAAGCGGCAGGTTCGAGCTCCTGACCTGCTCCATCCGCGCGATCGCATGAAATTCGACCCGGTAAACACGCTGTGCCGGTGAGGAACAGTAACGCGATCCATGAAACGGACCGATGGTGACGATGGCCTGCTTCACGCGTTCGACCTGGTCGTAACGGTACGAAAAGGTTGTCCGTGACGGCGGTGCGCTTGCCGTTCCCTCGTCCTCATAAAGGGTGAACGATCCAGTCTGAAAATTTCCTGTCCCGCTCCACGGCCAGACGTGCAGCGTAATGAGCGACTCCGGCCGCTCGCCCACGAACTGGAGCGTGTCCATGAGCGGAATGATCGACCCGGACTTGACAAAAAGCGGCAACCTGAGCGAGTCCCTGCTTTTTCCCGGATCGCAGAGGTACGAGGCGATGGTCGTCCCTGCCGCATATCGCGTGCCGCTGAAATAGTCATACCAGGCGCCCGAAGGAACCGGCGGAAGATAGATGTTGTGGCGGCTACCGGAGTTCAGGTCCTCGGGATTGTCGTCGTAATACGGCGACACGATCAACTCCTCGCCCACATAGCATTGATAGGCAAGATTATGGGTTTTCGGGTCCCGCTCGCCCCCGTTCTGGCACATCATGGCGCGCCAGGGAGGAACGCCGGTCTCGTTCGCGATCATGCCATAGGTGAAGAGGTACGGGATGAATTGATAGTGGAAATTACCCCATTTGCGCATGACGTTTTTCAGGTCATTGGCATAGGTGCCGATTCTGCCGCACTCTTCGAAGTTCGTGGCGCTGCCTCCCGCTGCGCCGGCCATGTGGAAGGAGATCATGGGGCGGAGCGAGATGCCGATGTAGTTGAAATCATACCCTTCGCCAAGACTGGTGTGACTCCAGGCGTAGCCCACGAGGTGCTCCATGAGGGCGGAGGGGAAGACGGCGTATTTGCGGGTGACATTCCATTCCTGGTTAAGATAATCGCCCGAGGTGCTTCCCGGCCAGGCCTGGGAGCTCAAGGCCTGGCACCCTCTCGAAATAAACACCTTTGACTCATCGCCATCATATGCTCTTTTCCATACCTCATACTGTTGCCTGGCGATGCTGCGGCGTTGAATATTCATGGCATCATACCAGGCAAAGTCAAAACCGTGATCGATTGCCGTCTTGCAGCGCAAAGAATCCTGAAGAAGGTTTCGGGTACACCCGGCGCTACAACAACCATACAAACCCCAGCCCGCGCTCATGCCGCCGAACAGGAACCCTTTGGCACGATAGTACTGGATGACCTCCGGGACTTCACTGTTCCAGCACCCAGGATTGGGCACCTCTGGCAGATATCCTAGATTGGTCCAGTCAAAAAAGTTATCCATGCGGACCCAGTCCATGTTGAACCGGCTGGTCCGAAACATGTCAGCCCAGCCGCGCATGGTGGTAATGGTGGTTCCGGACCGGTAGTACAAACCTCGCATGATGCCGTAGTATTTCTTGTTGAGCCGGGGCGGTCGGCCGGAAATCAGGGTATAGCTGGACATAGCCTCCTTCCAGGTGCCGGAAAAGAAAAAATAGCTGGCATATTCCATCGGACCCCCGAAGGAATAGTCTGAACTTGGATTCATCCAATATTTCGCAGTAGCGCCCTCAAGGTTAAAACCGGCGCCAGTGCTTGACCACCAGGAAGACATAGGACTCCAGACTGAACCCGAGGGTGCTGGTTCAGCAAAAAGAAGCCACAAACCATAGCCACCGGTTGAATACATATAACATGCAGTCTCGGAACGATGCCCTATTTTTTTCCCTTTGTTATCGATTTCACGATAACTACCCTTAAACCACGGCATCGCCAACCCCCACCCGAAATAGTGCTCATCCGGTCTTTGTGTAAACGTAAACGCCGGCATGGTGTCCCTCGTCCCTGCCGACTCCATGGCCGCCGCGTCGCCGGTCAGATAGGTGCCGTCCGCCTTGTAAAAACTTATCCGAAACGGCGCCTTCTGCACCCTGACCGTCAACTCAGCGGTGCGGATAATGACAACCGCCGAGTCTGACGTCGAATCCACCGTAAACGTCACCGCCGGCCACT
>JAFGOU010000489.1 GCA_016926315.1 Chitinispirillaceae bacterium | reverse complement strand
GGGGCGGACAGATATACTTTGTCAATAACCGGATAAAAAACCTTGATGCCGTTAAGGACCGGCTCGCCCAGCTGGTGCCGGCGGCCAGGATCGTCTGCGCCCACGGGCAGATGAACGAGCGCGAGCTCGAGCATATTATGAAGGAGTTCGTTGCCGGACGGTTCGACGTGCTGCTGTCGACCGTCATCATCGAAAACGGCCTTGATATACCTAATGTCAATACCATTCTCATCAACCGGGCCGATACCATGGGCCTGGCCCAGCTTTATCAACTCCGGGGGCGCGTGGGCCGTTCGTCGGAACAGGCATATGCCTTCCTGCTTACCCCGCCATTCAAGGAGATACGCGAAGACTCGCTCCGCCGCCTGCGGGCGCTTGAGCAGTATACCGAGCTCGGGAGCGGTTTCCAGATCGCCATGCGCGATCTGGAGATACGGGGCGCCGGCAACATTCTGGGCACACGGCAGCACGGTTTTATTGCCGCTGTCGGATTTGAACTCTACTGCCGTCTTCTTGAGGAAGCGGTGCGCGCGATCAAGGGCGAGCGGCCTGCTGAAAAAAGACCGGAAATCAAGCTTGAGATTCCACTCGACGCCTATATACCAAATGGTTACATTGCCGACGGCACCTCCCGCATTGAGATATATCAGGAGCTCTCGTCGGTTTTCGCGATCGATGCGCTTGAAACTATCGAAAAAAACCTGGTCGACCGGTTCGGGCCGCTGCCGGAGAGCGTAATTTCACTGCTTCTTCTCGTCAGGATCAAATGCGCCGCGGCCGCGGCGGGCGTTTCTCGGGTAACCATAGCGGTATCACAGGAACTTTCGCTCCTGTTTGAGGGCGACGCGGCCACGATCAACAAAAACATCATGTCGTTCATGCAGGAAAGCGGCCGGCCGTACCAGGTAGTCACCAATCCGCGGCAGGTAGTACTGAAAACGCGGCTGGCCGCTTCCGGGAACATAGCGTCGGCCCAGGAGGCGCTGTTTATACTGCAAAAAACGAAATAGAGATTTTTCCTGATATTGTTATTACGCTATTTCTCAAATGGTATTTTATGGATTCATATAAACTATTTGTATAGTTTAATAGAAAAGGGCGCCATGTCTTTAAAAAAAAGATCCTGCGGGTGTTGTGCCGCCCTCTTTCTCTTCTGCGTGCTGACCTTTGCGGGAAAACCTGAAAAAATCGAGGGGGTTGTCGCGGTCATCGGCGACGAGATGATCCTGAAGTCGGAACTCGACGCCTATACCGCACTGCGCCTGAGCGAACGTGCTATCACGCCCGACAGCGCGGGTTCAGAATTGCCGCAGTACCGGAAAATATTCCTTGATGAGCTCATCGACGGGAAGGTTCTTCTGGTGCATGCGAAAAACGATACCACCGTATCCGTCACCAATGACGAGGTCGAACGCGCTGTCGAAAATCATTTTTCTATGATCCTGCGTCAGAATAACCTCACGATTGACAGTCTTGAGATGATCCTGCTGCGAGAACAGGGGGTTACCCTCGCCAGATTCAAGGAAGAAGCGAGGACCGCAATCCGGGAACAACTCTTAAAACAGAAGGTACAGCGGCAGTATGTGGCGCCCGTCAAGGTGTCGCGCCGCGATGTGGAGGAGTTCTTCGTCCGGTATCATGACAGCCTTCCACTGGCCGGGGAAAGCGTCCTGCTTTCCAAGCTGACGATTACGGCCTCTCCACCTGCTTCGGTGCGGCAGGCGGCCTGGGAAAAAATTCTTTCCGTCAAGCAGAAACTCTCAAACGGCGCCGATTTCGCCGAGTTGGCCGCGCTTTACTCGGAAAGCCCGGAGGGGTCTTCCGGCGGAGACCTCGGTTTCATTGAAAAGGGCACCCTTAATCTTATTACCTTTGAACAGAAAGCCTTCTCGCTCTCCCCCGGCCAGACGAGCGACCCTTTTGAGACCCCCCTCGGTTTTCATATCATCAATGTCGTTGAACGCGAAAATCTCCGGGTTCACGTGCGGCAGATATTCATAAAAATCTCCCTTCCTTCAGAACAGATTGAAAAAATTAAAAACATTCTTGATTCCATAAGAGCCAGCTGCACGGAAACCGCTGATTATGTTTCCGCTGTACGGCACTACAGCACCGACAGCCATTCAAAGTCCCGTGACGGCCGGGTCGGGTGGTTCTCGCTCCTCGACCTGCCGGGGCCGCTGCGCGCGGCGGTCGATACGCTCAGTCCGGGCTATATTACGCCGGTGGTATCTGAATCCAACGAGTTTTCCATTTACCGTGTTGATGATCGGGTAAAAGAACGTCCGCTGACGCTCGAGGATAACTGGCAGTTTATTGCTGAGAAAGCCCAGAAAATCACCGAGCAGAAAAAACTCATCGAACTTGTCTCCCGGTGGCGCCGCCAAATATACATCAGCATAAGGATGTAGCATCCGTGATCTACGATGTACTGGCACCGATCTACGACCGGATCATGAGCCATGTCGATTATGATGAGTGGGCCCAACTTATCGAGAGGATTATCCACCGGTACATCACGGTAAGGGACCCCTGCATTTTTGAGCTTGGCGCAGGGACCGGCGCCCTCTCTTCGTTGCTTATAAGCCGCGGGTTTCACTGTGTCGGTTCCGACCGAAGCTTTTCAATGTGCACCATCGCGCACCGCCGGAAGGTACCTTGTATCTGTGCGGACGCGCGGGCGGTTCCCCTAAAAAAAAAGTTCGATCTCATCTGTTTTTTATACGACGGGATCAACTATCTCCAGACCCTGGAAGACTACGCGCTTCTTTTTTCTGAAACCGCCAAGTGTCTTTCGCCGGGATCGTATCTCCTTTTTGACATCACCACCGAGGCCAATTCATTGAACCACTTCGGCGATTATCTTGAGCATGAGGACTGGGGCGATTATGCTTACGTGCGGCACAGCTATTACAGCAAAGAAAAAACCGAACAGCACAATGATTTCACCGTTTACCGTCAGACGGCCCGCGGCGCACCGCTCTATGAAAAAAAAACCGAGTTTCACTGCCAGAAAGTTTTCAGCGCTGACGCTATTGCGCGTGCGGTGCCGGTCTCTGTTTTCACCGTCGAGGGCATGTGGGACGGCTTCTCGTTCCGCCGCTGCAACCCTTGTTCCGAAAGAATACACTTTCTGCTTAAACGGACATCGTCATGATACAGTTCTCGCATGTCACCAAAGAGTATAGGGGGGGGTTCACCGCGGTCAAAGACATCTCTTTTTCTGTTGATAAGGGTGAATTCATGTTTCTTTGCGGCGCCAGCGGTGCCGGAAAAACTACCCTACTCAAACTTTTATATATGGAAGAACCTCCTTCCTCGGGAAGGGTGTTTGTCTGCGGTTACGATTCGCACGGCATCCGCCCTCGCGACATCCCGTTCCTGCGGAGAAAGCTTGGCGTCGTTTTTCAGGACTTCAGGCTCCTTCCCGACCGCAGCACGTTCGAAAATGTGGCATTTGCCCTCCGGGTGACCGGGAAAAAAGAACGGATTATTAAGCGCAAGGTATTTGAGGTCCTCGCCGCGACCGGCCTGAGCCACAAGGCCTCTTATTTTCCCGACCAGCTGTCCGGCGGCGAGCAGCAGCGGGTCTGTATTGCACGTGCCATCGTAAACGACCCGTGGGTTCTGCTGGCCGATGAGCCGACCGGCAACCTGGACTGGGAAGTATCAAAAGACATCGTCTCCCTTCTTCAGTCCATCAACACCGCCGGCACCACCGTCGTCATGGCCACCCACGACACCCATTTAATCGAGCCTTATCACTATCGCAGGATACTTCTCCACCGCGGTCTGCTCGTCAAGGCTCCCCCGCAATAATCTTTTGATAATCAAAGAATACCATGAAGCATGCGTGCATTTAATCCCTTTATTGACCGAATTCATGATGTAAATACATTGTTTTTACTTATGACATTTTTTATTTTCCTATAGTCTATCGACTTAAAGAGGGTTTCTCTGATGAAAAATGTATCTCCTGTTGCTTTTCTTCTGTCCGGAACGTTGCTGTTTTTTTATGCGTCCCCTTTGCGTCCGCAGCAGAACCCCCTTCCTGCTCCTGAACTTCTTCGTCAGTACCAGTCGGACCCCTCCTCGTCCGCTTCAAGCGAGCGTATGCAGCAGCTTCTGAGCGAATATCAAAAACATAAGGCCGGCGCACAAGAGACGACAAGGGAAATTGACGCTGAAAAAAAAGAAAATCCTGTTCAAAACAGACCACTTTTTTCCGCGACCGGAGATGGTGGTTCGTTATATGAAAACATCCTCCGCGGTGTCACCACTCATCCCGATCTGCTGCTCGCTCAACTTTCTGTTTTCGGGTACGATGTTTTCTCGCAGGCGAAACCCTCCACGTTCGCACCTTCGGATTATTTTTCCGTTCCGGCGGACTATCCCATCAATTCAGGAGATGAGATCGTCGTCATGCTGTGGGGCCGCATCAATGAGGAGTCGCGCCTGCGGGTTTCACGCAACGGGACCATAAATATTCCCCGCATAGGACCGGTCTCGGTCGCCGGCCTTCCCTTTGAATCGGTCCAAAAAAACATCCTCGACCGCGTTGGCAACATTGAGGGGGTCCATGCGTCGGTATCAATGGGACAATTACGGTCTATCGGCATCTATATCGTCGGTGAAGTCACGGTGCCGGGGTTTTACACCATCAGCTCTTTAAGCAATGTTACCAACGCCCTCTTTGCCGCCGGCGGACCAACCAAGCGCGGCTCTTTAAGGAATATCCAGCTTAAAAGAAACGGCCGTTTGGTCGCAGCCATTGATTATTATGACTTTCTCCTCTCCGGTTCAGACCGTTCCGGCCTTCGTCTGCAGTCCGGCGATGTCATCTACGTTCCTATCATCCAGAGCATGGCCGCAATTGCCGGAAATGTACGCAGGAGCGCTCTCTATGAATTAAAAGGAACGACCTCGCTCAGCGAGCTTGTTCGTCTTGCCGGGGGCGTCTCCCCGGCCGGCTGGATCAACAGAATGCAGGTCGAGCGTTTTCAAAACAATCAATTCCAGTCGGTTCTGGACATCGCCTCGGAAAATAACAACAAAATTCCCTCTTTCGAAATTGAAGACGGTGATATCGTTAAGATCTTTCCGATCCTTGAAAAGGACAAATATGCCGTCTATCTCAGCGGCAATGTCCTGAGGCCCGGAAAATACGAGTTCAAGCAGGGAATGCGTATCGGGAATCTCATCCCCGATTATCTGGCCCTTTTACCCGAGACCTATTTCAATTACGGTATCCTTTTGCGTCAAAATCCCGAGACGTTTATACATACCCTGTTTCCCTTTAATGTTAAAAAGGTTCTTGACGAACCCTTGTCGGCAGATAATCTCGCCTTGCGGCCCAAAGACGAAGTGGTAATTTACAATAAAGATTATTTCGAGCCAGACCGCACCGTTTCGATCGAGGGGGCCGTCAATAAACCGGGAAGCTTCAAGTTGCTCGAAAAAATGACAATCCGCGACCTGGTCCTGCAGGCGGGCGGTTTGCGCATTGATGCGAGTCCGATACGCGGCGAACTCTACCGCAGGAATGTTGACAGCGGTCACGTTGAAATCAATAAAGTTGAATTCTGCGTTGAGTGCGTCATGAAGGATGATACAGACCACAACTATCCTCTCATGCGCTCTGACCGCATTTTCATCCGTCAGAAAAAGGACTGGGAGGATATACGGAAAGTGTCCCTCGGCGGGCAGATAGCATATCCGGGGACCTATGTCATTCTCGAGGGTGAAACACTCGGGGAACTTGTCAAACGTGCCGGCGGCTTTAAAAGCGATGCCTATCTGGCCGCCTCGGTATATACCCGTCCCTCGGTCCGCGCTATCGAGGAACAGCGCAATCTGGATTACCTTAAACAGCTCGACGTCGATATTCTTTCTCTTTCTTCGGAACTTACCGCTAAGGAAAAGGCCGGTGAGGCCCAGGCGGTGCTCAACCAGATGCTCTTACTTAAAGAAAAGCTAAAACTGACCTCTCCGGTCGGCCGCATAATCCTGGACTTGACAAGGCCGGAATTCTATGAAGGGTTTAAGCTTGAAAACGGCGACGAACTATTCGTGCCAAGGAACACGAACACCGTCATGGTGTTCGGAGAGGTATATAATCCGGCAACGTTCGCTTTTAATAACAAACACGTCTCTCCATGGTATTATGTGGAATCAGCCGGCGGGCTGAAGGAATCGTCCGACAAGAAACACGTTTATATCATCAAGGCGAACGGCCGTGTCATTACCAGAAAAATGCAGCGGATCTCTTCGGTCAGACTCGCGCCCGGCGATGCGGTGGTGGTTTCCCCTCGCCTAAAATCCTCCAACGCTTATAAGTTGTTCCTCGACACCGTTGAGGTAATATATAAAATCGCCGTCAGCACCGCTCTTGTTTGGACGCTAATAAAATGAAGTCAAACCCTGCAGCAAACAATTGGACGCAGAGGCTTCGTAACACAAAAACAACAACTTCAGAAAAGGCGTTATTCTGCAGAAAGCGGGGCGGCGGTTTCCTTTCTGTCGATTTCTCCGCCGCTATCCTCCTCCTTTTCGCACATAGCCACATCTATAAGACCGTCTCCTTCTTCAAGGGAAATCAGGCGAACTCCCTGGGTGTTGCGGCCGATAATTGATATTCTATTGACGTTACTTCTGATGATAATGCCCTTTCTCGTTACCAGCATAACGTCTCCGTCGCGGTAAACACCTTTAAGCGCGACAACCGGTCCGTTTTTTTCAGTCACCTTTATATTTATTATCCCGCTCCCTCCCCTGTTCGTCTTTCGGTAATCCGTCACCGAGGTACGCTTTCCATAACCCTTTTCCGTTACGGTGAGCACGTCATCTTTTTCATTCACGATAATCATGCCGACCACTTCGTCGCCCCCCCGCAACGTTATGCCGCGCACACCCCGCGTGTTTCTGCCGAGCTCCCGTACCGCGCTCTCGTGAAACCTTACCGCCTGCCCATTTTTCGTTCCCAGTATTATATGATTATCGCCGTTGGTGAGCTTGCACTCTATAACGCTGTCGTTTTCATCAAGGTGTATCGCATTAATGCCGTCCCGCCTTACGTTTGCATAGGCGGATAGCGTTTGTTTGTTAATGACTCCCTGACGTGTAACCGCAACAATGAAGTGTTTGTCATCAAATTCTCGCACCGGTACAAACGCCGCAATCCGCTCCCCTTCCTTAAGTTCAAGAAGATTAATGATTGGTTTGCCTCTCGAATGACGCCCTGCTTCCGGAAATTTATATACCTTGAGCCAGTAACAACGGCCGCTGTTGGTGAAAAACAGAATGTAAGAATGGTTCGATGCGACAAAGAGCGTGGTGATAAAATCATCATCTTTTGACTCCATGCCGACCACGCCCTTTCCGCCGCGTCCCTGGGCCTTATAGGATGCCACCGACGTCCTTTTGATGTATCCTGCATGCGTCATGGTGATAACCATATCCTCGTCGGCAATCATATCTTCAATTTCCACATCGCTCGTCGTTTCAACGATTTCAGTCCTTCTTTTATCGCCGAACTTTTCCTTTAGGGTCATTGTTTCCTGTTTGATTATCTGCATCCGCAGATCCTTATTTTCAAGAATCAGCAGCAGTTCTGCGATCGTTTTCATAAGCTCGCGGTATTCCGCCTCGATTTTGTCCCGTTCAAGTCCGGTAAGCCGCTGGAGTCTCATCTGAAGAATTTCTTTTGCCTGTATGTCGGAAAGAGCAAAACGTTCCAAGAGTCGTTTTTCTGCTTCCTCGGGTGAGGGGGATTTTTTAATAAGCGAAACTATTTCATCTATATTATCAATAGCAATCCGGTATCCTTCAAGGATATGAACCCGTTCTTTGGCTTTCCTCAGTTCATAGGTGGTGCGCCTTACAATAACTTCATGGCGATGATCAATAAAATGGGTAATGAGCTCTTTAATACTGAGAAGCCGCGGTTGCAGGTTTACAAGCGCCAGATTGATGATGCCAAATGTTGACTGCATCATGGTATAATTGTAAAGCTGGTTCAGTACAATCTCGCCGAAATCGTCCTTCTTGATCCCTATGACAATACGAAGTCCGCTGCGGTCTGATTCATCCCTGATAAATGAGATACCCTCTATCATTTTTTCACGAACAAGTTCGGCGATTTTTTCCAGAAGCGTCGATTTATTGACCATATAGGGTATTTCGGTAACAATAATCTCCTCTCGTTCTCCGTTCTTCTGTATTTCCGCTTTTGCGCGTATTATTACTTTTCCCTTTCCGGTTTTATATGCTTCCCATATGCCGCTTTTTCCATAGATGATTCCGCCTGTCGGGAAATCCGGTCCGGGAATAATCCGGAACAAATCTTCTAAGCCGATGTCGTTTTTATCAATAACGGCAACGATAGCATCGGACACTTCACCCAGATTATGAGGGGCCATGTTTGTTGCCATGCCAACGGCAATACCGGTGCTTCCGTTCACGAGTAAAAAAGGAATCTTTGAAGGAAGAACCGAGGGCTCTTTAAGGGAATCATCGTAGTTGGGAACGAAATTCACCGTTTCTTTATCGAGATCTGACAGCATCTCCTCTGCCATTGAAGTCATGCGGCATTCGGTATAACGCATCGCGGCCGGGGGATCTCCGTCAATGGATCCGAAGTTACCCTGTCCCTCAACCATCATGTACCTGAGCGAAAAATTCTGTGCCATGCGTACAAGCGTATCATAGACGGCCATGTCGCCATGGGGATGGTATTTTCCTATCACATCTCCCACCACCCGGGCGCATTTCTTGGGCGGTTTGCCGTGTTCGAGACCGAGTTCGGACATGCCGAACAGTACGCGTCTATGCACCGGTTTTAGCCCGTCCCGCACATCAGGGAGAGCGCGCGAGGTAATCATGCTCATTGAATAATCGAGATACGATTTCTGCATCTCGTCTTCAATGAAAACGGGCTTGACTTTATCTATTAAGTCCATACGATATTTTGCCTCGTTTCAATATTAATTTTGCTTTACCATGCAAATGCCGGTAATCCTTTAATGCTGTGGCGTCAAAGTCAAGCGGGGTAATGGTAATGTAGTTGCGCATAAGAGCGAACGAATCGAACCTGGTTGACTGTTCTATGTTTTTCTTGTCGCCGTAAATCATAAATCCTCTTTTAGAATAATGCGCCCCCACATCAATGGTTTCATAGCGGTCGTCGAAGAATGCAAGGCTTTGAGTAGTTATTTTTATCCCGAGGCTATTGCGGGGTGAGCATGCAGGAAAATTAACATTGTAATAAACATTATGCTTTATCTTCCTTTTTTCCTTAAAAATTATCCACTTAAGAATGCCGGCTGCATAAGCGGCATATTCCCTTGCATAACGCTCTCCACCGTTACACAATGAAAATGCGATGCCCGTAATGCCCCAGAATGCTCCTTCGCGTGCCGCCGCTACGGTTCCGGAATAAAATGCCGAAAGTCCGGAATTCTCGCCTCTATTAAGTCCCGCGACAACAACACCGGGTCGTTCCGGCAATAAATAACTTATTGCGAATTTAACACAATCAACCGGTGTGCCGCTGACAACGAATCCCTCCAAACCGTTTTTTAATCTTTTTTTCTCGTAATGAAGTGGTTTGTTGAAAGTAAAAGCATGCCCCGTTCCGCTTCTTTCGCGACTTGGAGCTACAACGATTATTGAATATTCCTTGGAAATCTCCCTGAAAAGATCCCACATGCCATGTGATTTGATACCGTCGTCATTGGTAAGAAGTATTTTCTTATCATGTAATCCTTTAATATTTCTCATATGTCCAGATTTTTAACTTTTGTTGCGTTTTCTTCGATAAATCGTCTTCGGGGCTCTACTTCTTCTCCCATGAGTACCGTGAAGATTCTGTCGGCCTCGACAAAATCCTCTAGTTTTATCTGAAGCAGTGTTCGTGTTTCTGGATTCATTGTTGTTTCTGATAGCTGTTCCGGGTTCATTTCTCCCAAACCTTTATACCTTTGAACCGAAATGTTTTTTTTCTCCTTCCACTCATTTAAAAAACGATCTTTTTCTTCATCGCTGAAGGCATATTTTTCTTCCCTGCCTGATTTTAATCTATAAAGCGGTGGTTGCGCGATAAACACGTGGCCGTTTTCGATAAGTCCGGGCATGTGACGAAAAAGGAAGGTCAACAGAAGTGTTCTTATATGTGAACCGTCAACGTCGGCATCGGTCATGATTATAATTTTATGATACCTAAGTTTTGCAATAGTGAAACCCTCGTCATTATCTTCCGCCGATTCTTTTTCTCCAAAACCCGTACCAAGTGCCTGTACAATTATCTGAATCTCCTCATGTGAAATAACCTTATCCATCCTCGCTTTTTCGACATTAAGAATTTTTCCTCGCAGGGGCAGAATTGCCTGAAAGCTTCTCTCTCGACCCATTTTTGCGCTTCCGCCGGCGCTGTCGCCCTCAACAATAAAAAGCTCGCATTTTGACGGGTCTCGTTCGGAACAGTCGGCAAGTTTACCGGGAAGTCCTGCCCCATCCATGACGCTTTTCCTGCGTGCAAGCTGACGGGCCTTGCGCGCAGCCTCTCTTGCTATAGCAGAATTAACACACTTGTCCACCAATTTCCTGGAAATTGATGGGTTTTCCTCAAGAAAGGAACCAAGCTTTTCCAATACAAATGTTTCTACAATCCCGCTGACTTCTGAATTACCCAGCTTTCCCTTTGTCTGACCTTCAAACTGAGGATTTGATATCTTTATGCTGATAACTGCGGTCAATCCTTCTCTTAAATCTTCCCCTTTTATTTCAATTTTATCATTTTTAAGAAGATTGTTGTTTTCTATGTAATTATTAAATGCCCTGGTAAGTCCCTTTTTAAAACCGGAAAGGTGCGTTCCGCCGTCTACGGTGTTTATGTTGTTTACAAACGAAAAAATATTTTCAATATATTGATCATTATACTGCATAGCAGTTTCAATCTCAAAATCTTTTCTGTTTTCCTGGAAATAAATAGGCTCGGTATGAAGAGGGGTCTTATTTTCATCAAGATAGCTTATAAATGATACTAAACCACCCGGATAACAGAATTCATGTGATTTCCCTCCCGGGCGTTCATCTTTAATTGAAATAACTATTCCTTTATTAAGGAAAGCCAGTTCGCGAAGTCTCTTTGAAAGAATATCAAAACTTATTTCCGTGGTCTCAAAAACCATCGGGTCCGGTTTGAAGGTAACTTTCGTCCCCCTTTGATCTGTATCTCCTATTGATTTTACCTCAGAAAAAGGTTCACCCCTGTTAAATTCAATAAAGTAAATTTTGCCTTTTCGATAAACCTCAACCTTAAGCCAAAGGGAAAGAGCATTAACACAGGAAACTCCAACACCATGAAGGCCGCCTGATACTTTATAAGAGGAATTATCAAATTTTCCTCCAGAATGAAGCGTTGTTAGAACCAGCTGAAGCGCAGACATCTTTTCTTCGGTGTGAAAATCAACCGGAATACCCCTGCCGTTATCGAGAACACTTACACTATTATCGTTATAAATACAAGTATCTATTCTTGTACAGTAACCTGCCAGTGCCTCGTCTATGGAGTTATCAACTACCTCATAGACGAGATGGTGGAGTCCTTCTATACCAGTGCTGCCGATATACATCGCGGGCCTTTTTCGAACAGCATCAAGACCCTTTAACGTCTTTATGCTTTCGGCAGTATAGTCGGTTTCTTTAAGATTTTCTTGATGTGGCATTTGTTGATAATCTTTCAATAAAAAACGATATCCTTAACCGTCAAGCATCCTAATTCATCATGAATACGCCTCAGTAGTTTTTCTTTCATGTATAATGCTTCCTGTCTCCATGAAGAAGAAAACACTTTAACATACACTATTCCGTTTTCAATCCTTTCACAAGAGCTGTGTTGGGCAAAATTATCATCTACAATGCGTGACCATTTATTAATAATATTATACTCTTTACAATATGTTAATAATCCCTTTTCGGAAAGAAACACATTCATTATCTTGTCTATGCGTTGCGGATCTTCTTTATTTGTTTTCATGAAAGAAACATGATGTTTTAAAAAGTTAAGCCTTTTTATTATAAATAAAAACATGTTTTAAAAT
>JAFGOU010000488.1 GCA_016926315.1 Chitinispirillaceae bacterium | reverse complement strand
TTCCCGTAGTGCTTTGAAAGACAACCAGAATTCCAGGAGGTTCAGTATGGAAAGCGGAAAATCGGCGGTATCCAGCTTAAGCGGTTTAGCTCGCTCCTTTGCAGTACTCTTCTGCGTCGCAGGGATCACCTTCTCTCCTGCGGATGCCGGCGTAAAGGATTCGGCGGCAAAAGTGTCCATATTTTTCGGCTCATGCGCAGGTTCCGATCCGTCCCGTTTATCTTTTGTCGAAAGAATCAAAAGCGACTACGGCATGCTCGTGTGTGAAAACGCGATGAAATGGGATGCGACCGAACGCACCCAGGGTAACTTCAGCTATAGCGGCGGAGACGCGCTAATGAACTTCGCGACGCAGAACAACATGCTGGTGCGCGGTCATACGCTGGTATGGCACGCCCAGACGCCGTCGTGGGTGGAAAGTCTGAACCGCGAGCAGATGCTCGCTGCCATGAAGAACCATATCAATAACGTGATGGGGCACTGGAAAGGAAAAATACTGGAATGGGACGTGGTTAACGAGGCGGTTTCCGCCGGGGCCAACAGTATGTGGCAAAAAATAATCGGCACCGGTTTTATCGACTCCGCCTTTGTTTATGCCCACGAGGCCGATCCTGATGCGTACCTGTACTATAACGATTACGGTTCCGAAGGGATGGGCGGCAAGTCCGATCAGATTTACAATATGGTCAAAAAAATGAAGGAAAACGGTATACCGATTCACGGAGTCGGCTTGCAGTGCCATGTAGGATCAAGTATCAATAAGAGCCAGGTATCCCAGAATATAAAGCGGCTTGGCGATCTCGGATTGAGGGTGTCGTTGACGGAAATCGATGTCAATAAAGGCACCGCGCAATCCTGGACCAATCTGATTGGCGCCGCCGTGGAGAATTTTAACGCCACGACCGTCATGTGCTGGGGATTCGACGACGCCCATTCGTGGCTTGGCAACCCTTGCAACTGCCAGATGTGGGATGCGCAGGGCCAGCCCAAGACCGACATCGTTACCGCGGTCCAGAACGTATTCGCCACCGGCGATCCCACGGTCGCCGCCAAGCGTAAAACGTTCATGGGTTTATACCCCTCGGAACTGCTGGAGGGGAAGGGCACACCTGCCGCGCTCAACGCCAGGGGAGCGCCGCGATTCATGATTAATAACGGCACGCTTTCATACGTGTTGACCGAAAACCGGAACGTTCAGGTGCAAATCGTGAATCTTCGTGGAAAAGTCGCGCTCGAAATGAACCTTGGAACGCAGGCCGCCGGAACCCATAGCATCCGCCTGACGCACCGGCAGCTCCCGGCCGGGTTGTACCTGGCAAGGGTCAAATCAGGTACCTGGAGCGTGGTCAACTTATCGGCGATCCGCTGACCCGGGTTCCGTCCTTACCGTTCCGCATAGAGTGATTCGTGGTTATTTCTTGAAAACAATCCCGGCACGCGCGCCGGGACTGCCAGTGGTGAATAATTCTCCGTCATGAAAACAGATCAGGTATTCAGTGCGTATCAGGAAAAAAACGGTTTTTGACAGGGCACGCTCGTACGAAACCGCCGGAGCGACGATCATGATCCCGTTGGATTCGTAACGGGCGGAAATGGAGTCGTTCGACGATCGTGACCGGATAAAAAGGTTCGTCAGTCTCCCGCCGCCTGCCATGAAGCCGAGCGCGATATTATCCGAACGTACCGGTACGCAGTATTCCAGGCCCATGCCGCCGTATCCCATTTCCAGGAAACTTCCCTTTTTGGCAGGATCCTGGTATCGCAGCCGATAGGTGCTTCCAATGGTGCTGACGCGGAACTGCGGTGACAGCTGAAAGTTAAGAATACCGCCAAGTCCCCATGCCAGGCCTCGGATATGACCGTCGGATTTCGCCATGGCGGCATACTGAAAATAACCGGTCATACCGCCATTAAAACGCGATTCTGCCGAACCCTGCAATGCGCTCGAGAGAGTGATGATAATAGCCACAGGGAAAAATTCGAACCGGACGAATCGGGTTTTTCGCAGAACGTTTCGGGGGCCGTTGTAGTGAGTTGCCATTATTTCTGAAAATAGCAAACGGCATTTCCCGTACGGTCCGTTTCTTTTTGCTGCAGAGATCGCAGAGAACTTCGTGAAAAGTTGTCACGCGCCTAGGGTATTTTGCCCTGATTATCCGATGTTTCATTAACAAATTGTGAACGCGTTGCCTTTTTGTGAATGCTCTTTTTGTTAACGCAACGTATGAAATGTGCGTTTTTCGTGAGATTTTCAAAGAAATCCTGATGGCGCAAATATTGCTAAATAATCACGATGCTCCGGTGGTCAGAGTGATGTATCCGGAGATCCAAGAGATAAAAAAATCAATTGTAATGTTTAACTTTTTCATGGAGGCATGATGTCACTGTTCAAATCCATTGCTTATTTTCCGGTCATTATCGGTTTTCTGCTGTTTCAGCAGGCGAACGCACAGTACTCGGTTGCCCTGCCGTACAAACAGGTTACCGTAGAAAACCGGAACGGAACAGCGGTCTTTGACGGCGCAGCATTCACCGGCGTTCCCGGACAACCGCTGTTGCCGTACTATACTGTTTCCATCCTGCTTCCTCCTGAGGTCAATTTTGAAGACGTGACCGTGAGTCTTAAAAGTGCCCTATACAGCGAGCTCAGCGGAACGTTTGACGTCTCGCCGGTCAATCCCCCCTATGATGAAAACAATAATCCTTTATGGCCCGACGCATCGAAAATCGTCGATGGAAAAGACACGTCGGTATATTATAAAGACGCGTTTTTTCCGGCTGATTTCGATCGCGGAATATCGTTCGATAAGATGTGGCACTATAAAATGGTCCGCGTCACCATATACCCCTATCTGTATAATCCCGTGTTGAAAAGGCTTAAACAATTGATCGGCGGCGCTGTCGAGGTATCGGTCAGGGCGACATCAACTACATCCACGGTTTCTACCGATCCGCGTATAGCCTGGGTCGAGGAGCAATTACGAGAGATACTGGCCAATCCGGAAACCCTGGATACCTACGGCACAACTCTGCCTTCGCTGAGCAGCGCCCCACCGCTTGCA
>JAFGOU010000046.1 GCA_016926315.1 Chitinispirillaceae bacterium | reverse complement strand
GCGTGCAGCCGCCGCAGCCGTGGCAGAGCTCGGGGAACACCATGACCGTTTTGCCGAGACGGACCAGCGCTTTATATTCACAGAACCTGACGCACTCGGCGCAGGCGGTGCAGCGTGATTCGTCGATATGCGGCACCGGAATGGAGGCGGCATGCGCGTGAGCGATCGCGGGGGTCAGAAACAGGTGGCCGTTCGGTTCCTCGACGTCGCAGTCGCAATAGGTGACCGGCTCGCCGGTCCGGGCAAAGACCGTTGCCAGACAGGTCGCGACCGTGGTCTTGCCTGTTCCGCCCTTACCGCTGGCAATGGCGATGTTCATGGTTGTCGTCCTGCTGGTTTGGCTTTCATGTATCCTCTTCTGCCGCGCTTCTGCGCCGTGGCGGCATCTATCTTCTCCTGCCACCCGTTACGGGCATCGGGAAAACAATCGACACTGCGCATATACGGTTTTATGTCAAGAAGCGGCGTCATGTCGAGTATGTCGACTCCGCCGATATGGAGCGTTGCCCCTTTTTTTTCGATGAGCCGGACAATCGAAAGGCCGATGGGGTTGGGCCGCGAAGGCGCGCGTATGGCGAAGATGCCGTGTTCCTTGTCTTCCAGGAACGGTGTTGCCGTCATTCGTGCCGGAGACGCTCGATGCAACCAATACAACAGATAAATATGAGAAAAGCCTTCGATATCCTTGAGCCCTTCCGCATATTCAGGAAACAGTTCAATCCGGCCCCTGCATTCAGTGCAGAAAATCGGTTGAATGGGAGTGTGTTCGGGGATCTGATGTTCGCTTCTGATATGACCTATCGGTTTTACCACATATTCGTTCATTTCGCCGGTTCCTTGCCGTCCTCCGCCGGTTTCGCGGATGGCCGGGTTTCATTGATAACGGCATAGTCCGCGACATGAGAGATATTCCGCTTGTCTTTTTTCTTATCCGATAAGAATGCTTGTGCGAGATGCCGCAGCACCCCGCGCGGATTTGCCAGGTCGCGGATCGCGGCGACAATTACCGGCGCGGCAAGTCCAAACAGCCAACGGTTCCTTGCGCCGAACGCCAACGGTCTCAGCGGCACGGACCTCAGACCGGTCCTGCACCACCCTCTGCCGCGTCCTGTTTTTGGACCGAACCCCAGCGGTCCTGTTCCGTCACGTAAAGGCATACCGTCTCCTTTTTAATGTAACGTTACGATCCACACTTCGGGCTTCCGCAAAAGGTGTCCCGGCCGCAGCAGGGCGTTTCTCTTCCGCAGGCGGCGCCCGGCCGGACATTCCCGGTCTCCCTCGGATAGTCGTTTGCATGAAACCCGCGGCCCTTGAACAGCACCCCGCCTCCTTTACTGATAAGTTTTTCGGCCGGGCTTCCGCATTCCGGGCAGGTCCGTTGCGTAACGTCCATCATCCCGTGAACGACCTCGAATTGCCGGCCGCATTTGCTGCATTTATAATCGTACGTTGGCATACGGTGACTCCGGGTTCATGGTTCCTGTTTCGTCATTTTGATATGGCATTCAGGCGGTCGATTTCAAGCCGCAAGACCCTCGCGAACAATTACCCCCGCGCCATGGTGTTGCCGCATTTCGGGCATTTCCTTTGATCGCACGGCTGTCCCTGCTGGTGCGGTTCACGGTGTCCGCACGAAGGACAGACGCATTCCCCACCCGGACCTGCCCCCCTGCCGCCCATTCTTCCCATACCATTACCCATTTGCTACCTCCCTTGTTACGGTTTCACCCGGCCTTACTGTTTCTATTTTGCAATCGACATACCGCTCCGATACGACGAACGTCCCGGTTGGAAAGCCGCTGTCCCGGGCGATGACCGGGCATTTTATCTGCAGCAAGAAGAATAGCCGTTTATCGTGCACATCGCTCAGAGTCTCGAAGTTGCCCTGTCCCTTGGCGATCACCAGGTCGGCGGCATCGAACGCGCGATGGAACTCTTCGGAGCAGTCCGCCAGAATGGTTCCGGGAGCGTCCGAACCGTTGGAAATAACCGATACCAGTTCCGTCAATCCGGCCTCATTCGCGTCTTCCATGGTGGCGTCATTGATGGCCGGCGCTCCCCGCACCGCGCAGGTTATCTTGCTGTGGGGCAGGTGCTCGATGAGCAGCCGGTCGAACACGATCTCTCCGGCGTTATCGCATAAATAAAGAACCGATTGTGCTTCGACGACGGCATGCTGCAGCCTGAGAGCGGCGTCTTCATCGATTCGCGCGTCAGACGCGCGGTCGAGGCATGCGCGCACCTCGGATTCGGACAGCGATCCGTTCTTGCCGAAATCAATGATATTGGCCGCGATTGCCAGTTTCAGCGCGGCAAGAAAAGGGTCCGGTGCCTGGGTAATGACTTGTTGCATTTCAGGAACCAGCGATAACGCAAGAGCGTTGTACTGCTTTTTATCGTGTGCAAAGGGATCGGCGCTCCGCACCATGGTCCGGATGATACGGTATATTTTAGTGCCGGTTACCGGCGGGGAGGCGCTGAAATCCAGCGCGGCCAACTCCGTAAAAACCGCGCGCATCACCTTTTCGGTCTGCTCGGGCGTCGAGTTCGCACGTTTCAGTGACGACAGCGCCTGATTGACGAAACACGGCAGGCATTCAAGAAACGTTTTCATGGGCAGTTGATCGTCGTTGCAAAGGTCGCCGCACCCTTTCAAACGAGGCGTGCGGCAACCTTCAGGTGGACCCGCTTACTTCTTTTCAGCTTTGAGTTCCGCCAAGCGCCTGTTGATCTCCTCCAGTGCTTCCCCGAAATATTTCGCCTGGTTTTGCAGGAGATCCATTTCGTTTTGCGGGGTGGCTGCCGGCGTATAGGGTACCGGATAAGCGGAATATGCTGGTGCCGGGTATGCAGGCGCGGCATATCCCCATCCGCGTCCCCATCCCATTCCTCTGCCGAATCCGCGGCCCCATCCGCGTCCATACCCCATGCCCCGTCCCCATCCCGGGGCCGGGTTCATATACCCGGGTACGGTGTATCCCGCACAATAACCTGCCGCCCTTCCTGTCATTGCCCCCATTCCCGCAGGGCCGGTTCCATCTCCTCGTGGCATAATGCCCTCCTTTGTTGTTTATTGAAAAAGTTGTATCTTAGTGCAATTGCATCTATATGCAAAGACGTTTCAATCCGTCATGCAGGACCTGATCCGGCATCCAGATTCATTGGAAAACGATGGATTCCGGCTTTCGCCGGAATGACGGCCAATGGTATTGATAATACACAATAATATTCATGAAATCGTATACTCAATGATCGCATATGTTCGATCCGGTCACCAGCGACCCTTTGAGATAGTCGAGCGCCACGGTCTGCGGATGCTCTGACGGCGCGCCGACAATGACCTTGATCCCGTACTGTGCAAAAAATTGCTGGGCCCGCATGCCCATGCCGCTGGCGATAATGACGTTTACGCCTTTTTCGTGGAGCCATTTCGGCAGCACTCCCGGCTCGTGCATCGGCGGAACCGCCTCTTCTTTTCCGATTATGGTTTTTGTCGTATCATCAACATCCACGATGACAAACCGTTCGCAATGGCCGAAGTGCATGCAGAGTTTTCCATCAGCGGTCGGTACGGCAATTTTCACATTTCCTCCTAAGTCGAGTTTATGGCTTGCAGGTTGAACAGTAGCCTTTGTTTTGTTGTTTTTCAATCCGCCTGCCTGCCGAAGCCTCGGCGCAGGCAGGCATTCTGCAATCCCCAATCTGCAATTATATTACCAGTGTCCTTCAACATCCGCGCTTTCGATTTTTTTCAGGTCGCCCCGCTTGAATGCTTCGATCGCCTGGGCAACGGTCCCGCCGGACACCGTGTATACCGCCGTGCCGGCACGAGTCAGCGCGGCAAATGCATTAGGCCCGCAGTGACCGGTAATGAGCGCCTCGCACCCCGCGTTGACCACGGTCGCCGCGGATTGAATACCCGCGCCCTGCGTCGCGTTGAGGTTCTGTTTATTGTCAAGCGCCATATAGGCGTCGTTGTTCGTATCGTACACGATAAACCACGCACCTCTGCCGAAACGGCTGTCGACAAGATCCTGTGAGCCCGTGCCCTGGGCGGTAACGGCAATTTTCATCAGTACCTCTCTTTCAAATGGTTTCCCCGCCTGCGGCAGCGTCTTGAATGACCGCCGCCTTTGCCGCCACGGCCGGCGCCTCCGCAACCGGGCATACGAAACAGAGGGGTATCAAGGTTTCCTCTATAATAGGCGTCCAGCACCTCTTCGACATTACCCCGTACCCATGGAATGACGTTTATGCCATTGCGGGAGAGAAGCCGGGCCGGCAGCGCGGAGATGGCGCCGCAGATCACGGTTGATACCCCTTCCGCAGTAAGCAGAGACACCACATCAATGGGCGATTGCCCGTTTGCTGAAATCGTCTCACGCTCCCTGTCCGGCCTGACCAGCAAAAACGTCGTTGCCGCGTCGAATACCGGGGAGATGATACTGTTCCAGACCGTCAGCGCAACCGTTTCCATGCTCAAGGTACGAATCAATAATCATGCCATCGACAACCGATGATTTTTCGCGGTATTTCAGTACCAGTAGAGGCGCTAATCTTGCATTTACGCAATAACCTGCAATATAATCTTTCATTAATGCAATGCTACCGTGGCCGGCATGGTAAAAAGCCGGCTCAGCGATGACGGTATGATTATTGCGGCATAGATAGTATTTTTCATACCTTACACTCCTGAAAGGAACACAATACATGAGCCATGAACCATGTGATCCGAAGCGGCTTTCGGAAACGCTCGGCCGGATTAAGCGCTCTTACGTCGTACTGTCGGGCAAGGGGGGGGTCGGAAAAAGCACGGTTGCCGTGAACCTTGCCGTTGGCCTGGCGCACAAGGGCATGAAAACCGGGCTGCTCGACAGCGACCTGCACGGACCGTCGGTCCCGAAAATGCTCGGCCTCGAGAAATTCGTTCTTTCCGGCGATGAAACGCATCTGGAACCCGCCGAAAGGCTTGACGGAATGCTCAAGGTCATGTCAGTCCAGTTTCTTCTGCAGAACCTCCACGATTCAATCATATGGCGCGGCCCGCTCAAACACAACGTTATTGCGCAGTTTATCGGCCATACGGTCTGGGGCGATCTCGATTTTTTCATTATCGACTCGCCTCCGGGGACCGGCGATGAACCGCTTTCGGTGGTGCAGACCGTAAAGCCCCGCGGCGCCATTATCGTTACCACGCCGCAGGAGGTCGCCACGTTCGATGTGCGTAAGTCAATAGATTTCTGCAGGAAACTGGGACTTCCCGTGACCGGCGTCATTGAAAACATGAGCGGTTTTGTCTGTCCGCACTGCGGTAACAGCACGCCGATATTCGGCAGCGGCGGAGGGGAGGCCATGGCGACCCAGGCAGGAGTGCCGTTTCTCGGAAAGATTCCCCTGCTTCTGGATTTCGTCACGCTGGGCGACAGCGGGAAACCCGTGGCAGGTTCCGGCACCGCCGCCGCGGACGCCGTCGGGTCGATTGTGGAACGTATCGCGCAACTGCCGTCGACAACATGAGTACCGGGAAAGGAAACGTAATGGAACCGGTTATCACCCATGACGACCAGGTACACCGTTTTGTCTGCGTGGTCGAAGGCCATGAATGCACCGTTGAATACGATATGAAGGACCATGTCATGGACGTGTATCGAACCTTTGTCCATCCCGACCTGCGCGGCAGGGGAATCGCGGAAAAACTCATGACCGCGGCGAGCGACCATGCACGCGCAAACGACCTGTCCGTGCTGCCGAGCTGTTCGTATGCCGTGGTGTTCTTCCGCAGGCACCCCGCATACAAGGACCTGCTTGATACAAACAGCGACCTTGAGAGCGGCGGGAGCTGCAGGTTGGCGCCACGAGGATCATAGAAGTATTTGTGGGTGTTAATTGTGGTAAGGAAATCGGCGTCGCTATCGGTATCGGAATCGTTCTTTATCTTTCTTTTCCGGACCGGTCAATGTAACGGTAAAAATCCCCACTCCCTCAAATCTCGCAATTCCGCCTAAAAACCGCAATCTACCGCAAAAAATCGCCCCCTTCCTCTAAAAAAACGGCGAGTCAGGTTTCGATGAAGCCTGGCCAGATCTGGATGAAGGCGAGGCAGATTTACCTGAAGCTGCCTTTTCGTCGGGGCGACCGACCGGTCGAAGGGGTCGCCCGGTCTTTTTCCAAATACGCGGCAGATAGCGCCGGAAAATATTTTTTCCATTCGGCATATATTTTATTGTAGGTGCGGGAAAAGTGGTGAGGTGAAAAACATACTGCGGGATAAAAGGCCGCCTTGTCTATGAATATTTTTTCCATGATACACCTCACCAACGCCTGGATTCTTGTCGTTCCGATATGGCTGATTGGTCATATCATCGCGAGCGGTAACAGGAGAGGCATGAAAAGGGCGGCGGACATGTCATGGTATACGCGCGGGGACCGTATCGCATCATTCGCCGGCATGTTCTTCATGATCGCTTTCATGGCGGTTTCTTTTTTTATCCGGGTGAACATACCCTCGTTATGGTTCGTCCTCGGGGCGGTCATCGTCCTTTTCGGCTTTCTCGCGAATATCGCGGCAAAAGTTTCGTTTGCAAAGGCGGAGGCCGGTTTCACCATAACCGGAGGAATCTACAAGTATTCTCGAAACCCGATGTACGCATCTTTTTCCCTGGTCATGCTCGGTGCGGCTGTCGCGTCCCGTTCCTTCCTCCTGTTTGCGCTATGGGTCGTCACCGTGATCTGCACGCATTGGCTGATACTGGGGGAAGAACGCTATTGCCGGAAAACCTACGGCGACCCGTATCGGCAGTACATGAAAAATACGCCGCGATATTTTTAAACCGTCGTATCTATTTCAATGCAATAAATCCTCTTGTGGTGCGTCTTAAATACCGTCAATGACAAAACAAGACCGTACAAAGCTTGCCGGGTTTTTTTCCCGTGAATACAACCGGATGGCCGGTTTTGTGCGCTCGCTTATAGAGGAGGCGGCTGATTATGACAGCGAGGATATTGTGCAGGACCTAGCGCTCAATTTGTTTTCGCGTGCCGATATCACGGCGCCGATCGAGGACGCGGCCGCGTACGTCTACCAGGCGCTCCGCAACCGCGTTGTGGACCGGTTCAGGCGCCGCCGGGCTTCGGTGTCACTCGATAGTCCGGTGATGACGGAGCAGGGCGCCGCGACGTTCAAGGATCTGTTCCCGGACCATGGCATGACCATGGAACAGGCGCTTGATGACCGTGAGATGAAACAGCGGTTGTATAAAGAGATCGACGCGTTGCCTGACGAGCAGAAGGCCGTGCTCGTGGCGACCGAGTTTGGGGAGAAGACGTTTGCCGAGCTGTCGGCGCAGTGGCAGGTTCCGATCGGAACGCTTTTAGCGCGAAAATCCCGCGCACTGTCCAGATTGCGGCAGAAACTCGTACAAAAAAAAGAACATTAACAAGGAGTTGTCCTATGACGACCTATACGGAAGAGTATCACAACGGGGAAAAGCGCGGAAGGGGAGCGCGGGTGTTCAGGATTGTCGGATTTGTCATCGGCGGCGTGGTCCTGGCGGTCCTCTTCGCCCTCGCGTTCGGCTGGCTGGTCATGCTTCTCTGGAACTGGCTCATGCCCGAACTGTTCGGATGCAAGGAGATCACCTACTGGCAGGGATTCGGCCTTGTCATTCTGGCGAAGCTGCTTTTCGGCGCGGTCGGCTCGCACCGCGATTCGCACCGGCATGATCATAAACGGTACAAGGCTCATGCCGGGCCTGGACAATGGTTCGAACAATGGTTCAAAGAGGGGCGCGGCTGGGAACCGGCAACGTCGCATGAAAACTGGCGCTCCTATGCCGACTACTGGCGGTCAGAAGGCAAGGCCGCATTTGAACGGTATCTTGAGCGGATGAAAACGAATACCGATTCACCCGCGAACGGTCATGGCTGAAATTTCTTGCCATGTCCAAAGGAGGAACTATGCCGCGCGATTATCATGTCTGCCCCTGGTGGATCGGATATTTTCTTGTCAATCCGCTCCGACGGTTCAGGCAGGACCCGGTGAAACTTCTTTCGCCGTACGTTCGTCCCGGAATGAGGGTTCTCGAGATCGGGCCCGGCATGGGATATTTCACCCTGGCGCTCGCCCGCATGGCAGGACCGCAAGGCGCGGTCGTTGCCGTTGACATTCAGGAGAAGATGCTTGCCGCGTTGCGCAAGCGCCTGGGACGGGCGGGCCTTTCGGCTGCGGTCGATACACGGTGCGTGCCGTCCAACACCCTCGGGGTCAACGAGTACGCCGGCCGTTTCGACTTCGCGCTCGCGTTCGCCGTGGTGCACGAGCTCCCCGACCAGGCGGCGTTTTTCAGGGAACTTCATGCGGCGCTTAAGCCGGGCGCGACGGTCCTGATGGCTGATCCGCGCGGCCATTTTTCACGCGAGGAATATGACCGCGCCCTGGCACTGGCTGTCGACGCTGGATTGATGATGACTGAGAAACCGGAAATATGGGGAAGCCGGACGGCGGTATTAAAAAAGCCCGAATAGGTTTCAGAGCTTGCTAGGACCATCACCGGGAGTTATGTTTATACCAATACGATGCAAGATGACCGACCCATGCTGACCGAACACGATACGCTTACCCGCCGGTGCCCGATGCTGGGCAATGAGGTGCCGTTTTCCTACTGCCGGCAGCCCGGGCAGGACATTCCCTGCCGTAAAATCTATGACTGCTGGTGGGAGACAATCGACATCCGGAAATTTGTCGAGGATAACTACAGCGAGGAAATCCGAAAGGCAATCGTCGAGCCTCCCAAGCCGAAGATGCTGTCGCTGCTTGAGATCATCGAGCAGGCGAGCAAGCGAAATCCCGGGACCTGAACTGCGCACCGCAGGCGAAAACGCCGCCAGAACCTTTTTTAAAACCGGCCGCTGCCCGCATCAGCCGACAATAAGCGCAACGTCGCTTTTTATCGCGGTCCTCCCGATACAGGTTGCGCGAGGGAATCCCTGTGCGCGAAGATCGTCGAGCGCGGCCCGCGTTTTGTCATGATCCACGGTAAAGAACAGGCCGCCCGAGGTCTGCGGGTCGAACAGGAGCATTTTCAGGTTATAATCGATATTTTTGGCGAACCGGCAGCGCTCCCCGACAAAACTCTGGTTGCGAAACGACGCCCCCGGAATACAGCCCAGTTCCACCAGGCGGTAGGCATCGTTGAGAAGCGGCACGCTTGCCGCGTCGATCTCAATGGTGACGCCGCTTGCTTCGGCCATTTTACACGCATGCCCGAGCAGGCTGAACCCGGTTATATCCGTGGCGCATCGTACCGCGCAGCGGCTCATGATCTCTGCGCCGCCCGCGTTGAGCTGTTTCATGGATTCGATCGCGGCACAATAGGCGTCCGGATTCGCTTCGCCGATCCGGTGGCCGGCCACGATGGTTCCGGTGCCGATTCCCTTGGTCAGAATGATGTCCTGGCCGGGCGCTGCCGCTGCATTGGTCATGATCGCATCCGGGTGGACCGTGCCGGTGACCGCAAGCCCGTACTTCGGCGGAAAATCGTCGATGGTATGGCCGCCCACGACTACCGCTCCCGCCTCGGCGACCTTGTCCTGACCGCCCCGCAGTATGTCCGCAAGAACGTCCAGCGGTATGCGCGACTGGGGAAACATGACGATGTTGAGCGCATTGACCGGCCGTCCGCCCATGGCATAGACGTCCGAGAGCGCGTTCGCCGCCGCGATCTGGCCGAATTCGTACGGATCAGAACAGATCGGCGGGAAAAAGTCGGTCGTCTGGATGAGCGCGCAATCGTCGGTGAGCTTCCACACGCCGGCATCGTCGTGCGTGCTGATGTCGACGAGCAGCCGCTCGTGCCGTATCGGCGGAAGGCCGCTGAGCGCGACGGCCAGCTGTGACGGCGAAAGCTTTGCCGAGCATCCGCCATATTCCACGGTCGAAAGGAGATCGAATGACATGCGCGCGGCCTTTCCGGTAATTAGGGTTGAACGATGTGTCCGGCAGCGGTCATGGTTTCGAGGATCGTGTACATGTTGGAAACGGTTCCAACCCGTACCGCATCTTTTTTCCCGAAGTATTCGGCGCACGTGCCGCACACAAGAAGCGAGATCCCCAGGCTCTCTAGGTGTTTGAGCGATTCGACCACCGACGAACCTTCGATGGTCAGGAAAATACCGCTGTTGTAAAAGACCAGATGAGAGGGAAGCGGGGAAACATCCCTGATGGTATTGACAAACGCTTTCATGAGGATCTCCCCCAGCTCCTCTGATCCCGAACCCATTTTGTCGCTTGAAAATACGATGATATGCGGCCGCGGGGAGGAAGAGCAATAGGATGCGGCGTCCGGATGGGAGAGCGGTTCCGCCGGTTTTCCGACGACGATCGTGAACACCCCCCCGTTTTCGCTGCACCGCGGCGTCATGCCGTTGTCCGCAAGAAACCGCTCCACGTTCTGGCGCGAGGTCGGGTTGTCGATAAGAACGGAAATTTCCTCTCCCGGTGCTATCTCCTTGAGCGCCTGTTTGGTCAGAATAATGGGCTTCGGGCATGCCTGGCCGCGCGCGTCAACGGTTTTCATGGAACGGATCTCCTCGCTGCTTGAAAGGTGCATGTTTGATTATGGAGAGTACAAAGGGCAATCACTGTGTGGCGGGAATGAATGCGTGGAACCATGGTCATACCGATTCGATTCTGCATGCGTCTGATACTGCCGGACCGGCCGCATCGCGCACGCTTTGTTTTCAGCGATTCCCCTGGTTAAGACATGAGCGATATGCTGCTATGGTGAAAAAGATACATTATAGCCGGGACCGGATCAACGTGCGCGCGACCGCAGTACCCGCCCGACCGCGCCTCATGAATCAATCATGACAATATGCGGAACGCCGCCATGATCATAGATTTTTGCGTCGACGCCAAAGACATGCTTCAGCGTTTCCCTGGTGAAAACATCCGAAGGCCGTCCTGCCGCAAAAATGGCGCCGTCATGCATGACGACAACGTTGTCGGAAAAGGCCGCGGCCAGGTTCAGGTCGTGAATGGCAAGTACCGAGATCATCTGTTTGTCGTGGGCGATGGCGCGTATCATCCGCATGATCTGCAGCTGATGGCGGAGGTCAAGATTGTTGGTGGGCTCGTCGAACAGCAGAACGTCGGCCCCCTGGACCAGCGCTCGGGCGATGAGCACCTGCTGCTGTTCGCCGCCGCT
>JAFGOU010000487.1 GCA_016926315.1 Chitinispirillaceae bacterium | reverse complement strand
CGTGGCGGCAAGACACCTCGGCGCGATAGCCAGTGTGATAAAGACCGGCAAACCCCTCTCCGCCGAGATCCTTGAACCGTTCCCCGGCGGCATGTGCTGGATTGACGCCCGTCTCGCTCCGGTCAGGGACGGCTCTGGGGCCATTATCGGCATACTCGGGCTCTCGCAGGACATTACCGAACGTAAGCGCATGGAACAGGAGCTTAAAAAATCCGTTGAGCTCTATCACGACCTCGTCGAAACCGCCCAGGACCTTATCTGGCAGTGCGACGCGCACGGCAGTTTCGTCTACCTCAATCCTGCCTGGGAAACGGTGCTCGGCTACCGCATTGACGAAATGCTTAACCGGCCTTTTTACGAATTCATGGCGCCGGAACAGGCACAGCAGGGCCTGCGCCACTTTACCCGCCTCCTTAATGAAGGCGTCATCATGGGCTACGAAAGCGAATACCGCGCCAAAGACGGTCGCACGGTATATCTGGTGTTCAACGCCAAACATATCAAAGACGGCGGCGGCACGGTCGTCGGCTCACGCGGCACGGCGTACGATATCACGGAACGGAAAAAAGCGGAACAGGCCCTCCGGAAAAGCGAGGTGCGGCTTCACTCCCTCTTTTCCAACATGGCGGAAGGCGTGGCGCTGCACGAGGTGGTACTCGATGATGCGGGGCAGCCGGTCAATTACCGGATCGTTGACTGCAATCCGCAGTATGAAAAGATCCTCGGGATAAAACGTGAGTGCGCGCTGGGAAAACTGGCGACCGAGGTGTACGGTACCCAGGAGCCACCCTACCTCATTGAATTCTGCACACCAGGACTGACCGGAGTTCCATCGCACCTCGAGATCTACTTCGCACCCATGGGCATACATTTCGATATTTCCATCGCGCCCTGGGGAAAAAACGGTTTCGCCACGATATTCACCGATATCACCCAGCGCAAAAAAATGGAGGAGGAGCTTCTTCGTACGCAAAAAATCGATGCGCTCGGGGTGCTGGCCGGAGGCATTGCCCACGACTTCAACAACCTCCTGGCCGGCATTTTCGGATTCATGGACCTTGCGCGCGAATCCATGAAACCCGGCGACCCGGCGGTAGGCTACCTTGGCAAGGCTTTTGTCGCCTTCGAGCGGGCAAAAAGCCTGTCGCGCCAGCTCCTGACCTTTTCAAAGGGAGGTGCGCCGCAGAAACAACCAACCAGGGTGGTGGATATCCTGCGCGAATGTTCCAACCTCTCCCTCTCCGGATCGAACGTCCGCGCGGTCTTTTCCGTTGAGGAAAAACTCCCCCTGATCGAAGGGGACGAGCACCAGCTCTCCCAGGTTTTTTCCAACATCATGATCAATTCCCGTCAGGCGATGCCCGACGGCGGCACCCTGATCATCGGCGCAGAAAAAAAAATCCTTTCCGGCGATGAGGGAATTCCCCTTCCTGCCGGCACCTATGTATGCATAACCGTCAGGGACGAAGGGATCGGCATACCGGAAAAAATCATCGGTAAAATATTCGATCCGTTTTTCACCACCAAGCAGCAGGGATCCGGGCTCGGCCTTGCCATCGGCTACTCTATCATCAAACGGCATGGCGGACACATCGAGGTTGCCTCGATGCCGAATGCAGGGACCACCTTCAACGTCTGGCTCCCGGCCTCTCAAAAAACCGCCGTACCGGAGAGCGGCGGCCGGCATAACGGTTCCCTCAGGGGTACCGGCACCATCCTGGTCATGGACGATGAGCCGAGCATCCGCGAAATGGCTTCGCATATCCTTGCATCATCAGGATATTCTGTCGTTACCGCTGCCGACGGAAAAGAAGCGATTGAAAGGTATCAGGCGGCTATGACCGCGGGAAAACCTTTTGATCTGGTGATTCTCGACCTTACCGTGCCGGGCGGCATGGGCGGCGAGAAGACGATCAAAGACCTCAAAAAACTCGACCCGGATGTCGCGGCCTGTGTCACCAGCGGCTATGCCGACAATGAAATCCTGTCAGACCCCTCCGCTTACGGATTCGCCGCCATGATCACCAAACCCTACCTGACCGCGGAACTTCTCAGAACGGTAAAGAAGGTGATGGGGAACCGTAACAGGAGTACGGAGAAATAGGCAGTATCGCATACGGGATTTTCCCCTCCATGAGCGCCTGGCAGCTTTCCCGCTGAAATGAGTACACGTCAATAAACGGCTCGGGCGAATGGGCGATCGTCCACCACCCGAGTATGCCGTGGACCGCCACCAGGGGAATAATCAACCACCGCGAAGACCGCCGGCGGTACCAGTGTGCCGTTCCATATGCGCGCCGTGTCCGTGTCGCGTCCGGGCTGGTGGGGGTCTGTGTCGAAAGTGATGGTCATGGCAGCGGTCCGGTTTATTCCTTGAACCAGTATACGCACTCCTCATCAACATGGTTGAGGAACGGTCGCACTCCCCGGGCCGCCAGAAACTCATCAACCGCTTTTCTGCATCCGTCATACCCGCCATAATCGTCGACGACCACCGAACCGCCCTTTACGACGCGTTCGTACAGGTTTTCGAGGCAAACGCTTGTTGACGCATACCAATCAGCGTCTATGCGCAGAATGGCGATAGGGCCGATGGTTTCGCTCAGCCGCGGCATGGTCTCCTGAAACCATCCTTTATGAAAATGGGTCCTGGCAACCGGCCATCCTATCCGGTGTTCCAGAAGGTCGCGGCAGGCAGTGACGGTACCGTGTCCGCCTTTTCGATGGTAAATCCCTTTGAGGG
>JAFGOU010000486.1 GCA_016926315.1 Chitinispirillaceae bacterium | reverse complement strand
GCTAGCGAAAACGGCCAGAAACCCTGGATTCCGGCGTTCGCCGGAATGACGAATGTCAAAATTCAGGGGTTTCCGGACGGGCACTATCTATACGATAATACATTCCAGGGGCAATAGCTGGAAAAAATCTGGCTGCCGCGGCAGGTGCCGTCCCCAAAGCGGTTTCAGTCGTGAACGCTGAGCTGCAGCGAACCCCGCGCAAAACAGGATCGCCTGTATTGCCCGGTCGGTAAAGCGCACGCCGCCTACATTGAGCGAATCGATGGAACCGGTGATAAAGACATTTCTGGTCAGCTCTGAGTGGCAGAGCATCTTCTGCACCATAAGCTGCGATTCGAGGAGTTTTTCCCTGAGCGGGAACCGCAGATACGGTTTGACTTTTGAAATGATTATGCCGTGGAGGAGCCAGTCAGCGGTTTTGTGGACCACGCTCCGCGTGGAGAGGTCGAAATCGAGGTTTTCGATGGACACGGTCGCGGTGGCGGAGTCGTAGAGCGGTTTTCCGAAGACGTACACTTTTCCGCGGTAGGAGCCCACCAGATCGAGACCGATCACGGCATACCCGTCCATGCCGGTAATGGCCACGTTTTCTATGATAACCTCCCTGCGGCCCGAGGTAAAGCTCCTGCCAGCGAGAAAGGTCTGCAGCATGGCGCCCGCGGCATCGTAGTCCATTTCGCTGTAAAGATTGAGGATGAAGCTTGAGTCGACTTTTCCGGGAATGATGAACTCGGGAAGGGAGTCCTGTTTCTTGTCGACCCGGGGCAGGGAAAAAAACGTCTCCGCGATTGATCGGATGCCTGCCGAACTCACGATCGTTCCTTCAACGCCCTGGAGCTGTGTCATATACACCGCCTGTGGCGTCAGGCGCAGCCAGACGCGTGGATGGTCGGAGAGAAGAATCGGGTCCTGCATCCGGGTCCAGAGTGGCGTGAGCAGATTTTTAACGTTGAGGACGGAGTTGATCTCCTTGTCGATCATCTGGCAGAAGTTTTTCTGCTGGCCGGAGAGCAGCAGGTCGGCCACGGGTTTTATCGGCAGGGTGATGAAACGGACCTTGACGACCGGGTTGGATAGCCATTCATACCCTTCGGCCTGGGTCATGGTGACCATTTTCCAGTCGTTCTTGACAAAGAGGCGTGAACGGAAGGTGAGCGCGAGCGCCGCTTCAACGTCCTGGTATTCGGTGTGCGACAGGCCGAGCGCGCCGACGGTAAAGGAAAACCGGAGCCAGACGCGCAGCGGGACGGTGTACCTGAGTTCGTCGCCCGTGAGGGTGATCTTAATCGAATCGCCCTTCCAGACCTTGATTTTCACCGGCTTGAACGTTCCAAGGGTGAGGGTATCGCATTCAAAAAGGAGCCCGGTAAGCTGCGCATTGAGCATCTCCTCGACCACGTGGGTTCTCATTTTAATCGGGACATTGATGAATGACGGCAGCGGCGGGGGCGAATCAAGCGTTTTTGTGGCGGTCGGCAGTTCGGGCGCGTTTACCACCTTTGCCGGAGGGGTGCAGGCGAGGCAGAGCAGGAGCCCGGCAAGAGTTGCGGCAAGAGTGCCGGATCGGATCGTTGGCTTTTTCATTGGGGTAGATTTCCCGGTGGTGAACGGATAAAATAGGTGATAGGGCGGGATTGGGGCAAGAACGGGCGGTTTTAATCGCATAAATTGAACCAGACCCGGACAGTCGGTTACTAATCAGGTATAACATCCAGGATCGACGATCAAAGGAGCGTATCACCCATGAAAATGTATCTGATCGGTATCTTCCTGCTCCCGGTTATCACCACTGTTTCAGCAGGTAATTTTCCTTTTCCCCAGAACCGGGTCAGTTACGGACTCCGTGCTACCACGGCAGCAGCTTCCGATATCCAGACCGTTTATGACCAGTGGAGAAACGACTATTACGAGGAGAACGGTACCGAAGCCAGGATAAAATGGGATGATAAGGCCAAAACGGTCAGCGAAGGCGTAGCCTATGGCATGCTGATCATGGCCTGCATGGATAACACGCAGAACAATACACGCGACAAATTCGACAAGTTATGGAATTATTACAAGCGGTGGCGCAACACCCATGGCGTCATGCACTGGAAGATCAACGGTTTTTCCAATGTCGAGGGGCAGAACGGCGCGACAGACGGAGAGCTTGATGCCGCCGCGGCCCTTGTTCTCGCCCACCGGCAGTGGGGCAACGAGCAGTACCGCGCCGATGCAGTGGAACTGATAGGCAAGATCTGGCAGTATGAGGTCAATGCCGACCGTTATCTCAAGCCAGGGGACATGTGGGACACCAAGAAGAACCCCTCCTACTTCAGCACCGGCGCACTCGAACTGTTCAAGAGCGTGGATACCCATGACTGGGACGCGGTGATCAGGAATTCGTATGGCCTGATAAAAAAGGTCGCCAATGTCTCCACCGGCCTTCCGCCTGACTGGTGCTCCCAGGACGGGAACACGCTGGAGGGAGAGTTCGGTTACGATGCGGTGCGTACGCCGTGGCGCATGGCCTGGGCGTACGCCTGGTACGGGCACAGCGACGCGCGCGATATCAACGTGAAAATGGCAACCTGGATCGCTTCAGCCACGGGCAACAACCCGTCGTCCATTAAAGCCGGTTATAGCCGGTCGGGAAGCGCGACATCGAGTTTTTCCAACGCCACCTATACCGGTTGTCTCTCCTGCGCGGCCATGGCGGCGGCAGATAAACAGGAGTTTGTGAACAGCGGTTTTACCGCCACAAAAAACGCAAGCGCAACAAGTTACTACAATAAAACCCTCCAGGTGATCACCATGCTCACCCTTTCCGGGAACCTGACTCCCATGACCGGCAGCACGGTCGCCATGCCGAGGCTCGTTTCGACGGCATCTGCCGGATTGGCGAAGACCTTTATCGTATCCGCAACGCCTTTTTCAGGCCGCTGTTTTTCGCTTAACGGGAAAAGGATCGGCGACGCGAACCTTACCCCGCAAGGGCTGATCCTGAGGCCTTGACAGGAGAAGATCTCGCCCGTTTGTCAGAAAGAGGATGATACGGCGCCATTGGCGCGGTCATTGAGCGGCCAGGATCGGGTGGTCGATCTGACGGGAAAGCGGCTCCAGGGCCGTCAATTTTCAACGACTACCGGCATTCGGATCGTGAGAGAGGCGGGGACGAAAAGGATTGTGGGAATATATGCCATTGGGGCAGGCAGGAGTATGCAGGGCGCGAGGCATGAATTTGTAAAAATGGGAGGTGATACGTTTGCTTCTTAAAACCATTTTCTTCCCGCCTTCCCGGAGGGTATTTTTTAACCTTACCTACATCTCACGTCTTCAACTGAAGGGGTTGTTATGAACAGGTTGCTTATCGGTGCGATCGCCGCAGTCGTTTTTTCCGGAACGCCGTTTGCCCAGAACCGTTCGCAGGTTAAGCTCGAAACCTCGCTCGGCGATATCGTGATCGAGCTGAACGCAACGCGTGCGCCCAAGACCGTTGAGAATTTTTTATCCTACGTGAACAGCGGGTTTTATGACGGCACGATATTTCACCGGGTTATCAAGACGTTTATGATACAGGGCGGAGGGTTTACCGAGGACATGCAGGAGAAAGAGACCAGGCCGCCGATCGTCAACGAGGCGACCAACATGCTGCCAAACCTCCGCGGCTCGGTGGCCATGGCCCGCAGGCCCGACCCCCATAGCGCGTCTTCGCAGTTTTTCATCAACACGGTTGACAACGCTTTCCTCGATCACAAGAACAAAACCAACCAGGGCTGGGGCTACTGCGTGTTCGGCAAGGTGGTAAAGGGCCTGGAAACCGTTGACGCCATCGCCAAAGCGCCGACCACCATGCGTAACGGCATGAGCGACGTTCCCGGCACGCCGGTGATCATAAAAAAGGCGACGGTGCTGAAGACGAAGCCGGTTGTCAAGTAGCGGCGGTCTCGTCTTTTTTAAGGGCGCGGTTCATGAAGTGATGGAGCAGTTTCTGCTCCGCGAGGGCGAGATTCTTATACTGGACGCCGATATCGAAGGATTTTTTCCTGCTGGCATGGATAACGATGGCATCGGTGCGGATGACGATCGGGGATTCGGGCAGGGCGAAGGTCAGGCGCAGAATGGCGCCGATGCCGAACTGCTTGTCGGACTCGAACATCATCCCGGTTTCGCTGATATTGCGGACGGTACAGATATCCCTGATCTCGGTTTCGCGATCGATATCGCTGGCCAGCGTGTAGATTTCGACGCTGACGTAATCGACGATAATGCGCGGGGATTTCCTCTTATCCAGGGTGCTCATAATTTCAAAATACTAGCGCGGGGAGTGTCTGCGCAACGCGTAACGCCCGGTTTACGGTTCGCGGTCATACCGGCCGCAGGGACCCCTTGCCGGGGAGTATTTTATCCGTCATGAAACTGGAAATAAAGTCATTCACCCGCGTCACCCTTGCCCTTGACATCATACAAAGAATCCTGTCGGGACCCGATCAGGGGTACCATGAGCTCGGAACGGTAAAGCACCGGATCGACCTTCATGACGCCCTGACCGTTGAGGATGCGCCTGTTGACTCGATCGAGTGTGATGATCCCATGGTCCCCTGTGATGGCAGGAATGCCTGCATGAAGGTGGTGCATCTGCTCAAGCGGACCTTTTCAATAGACCGCGGCGTGCGAATCGCCATTGCCAAACATATCCCGGTCATGGGGGGGCTGGCAGGAGGCAGCGCGAACGCCGCGACAACGTTCGAGGCGCTTAACGAGCTGTGGGGCCTGGGACTTTCCACATCCAGGCTGATCCGGCTCGGCCGGACCATCGGAATGGACGTTCCGTACTACTTCATCGGCGGGACGGCGTTCGATTCGGAAACGGGAGAGCGTCTTGAACCGGTTGCCACGGCGCTCGCCTTCACGTTCGTTCTTGCGGTGCCTGATTTCGGGGTATCGACCCGGGAAGCGTATGAGGGGATCGATTACGCGACCGCGGGGAAGAGCACCGGCATGACTGCGGATCTGCGAAAAGCGCTCGTTGCCAATTGCGCTGATGCGGTGCCGTCGCTTATGCACAATGATTTCGAACGGACGGTATTTGCGCGTCATCCCCGCCTGGCCGAACTAAAAAAGAGGTTGATGGATGCGGGGTGCTCTGCGGCGGTATTGTCAGGGTCGGGATCGACCGTTCTGGGTCTCGCAAAGGACCGCGTTCAGGCGCAAAGGATAGGAAAACAGGTCGACTGCGGGACGATTATTTCTTCAACGCTCACGGCTGGCGGAACGACGACCGCCACGGCATGAAACCGTAATCAAACATGCCGTATTCCTGGCCATAGCCGTTGTAATACGGATTATGCATTATTGAGAGGTTGAATTGGAACCGGTCGGACGGTTTCCAGGAAAGCGATACGTCAAACGGCATGTTTTTAAAGTAATCAAGCGACTGCAGGTTGTCGGAACTCAGGTTCTGATGCTGCGACCAGGTCGAATGGATCGGCATGGCAAAGTTGAGATTGAGGGTCACCGGAGCGGTGAATCGGTACTGCATCATAGTCGAGTAGAAGCTTTGTGACTGGAGGCTTGCTGAACCGGTTCCCGAAGCCATGCCGAAACTCATGCTGTGGGATATGTCAAACCGTGAAGGATCGAGAAGCCCGGGCGAGGGTTTCTCGGCGTTTTCGCCGCTATTGTAGGCGTCCTGGGTCTGGGCGGCAACCAGAAGGCTACTACTAAGGATCGATAGTACGAAGATATTGATTTTCATAGAAGTGACCCCACGGAAACGATGCGTCGTTATTAATGAGTACGGTCGAAAGGACGAAATACGAATAAATAGTTTGTAAAACACCCCATTTACCCTTATTATATAAATATATAGTGCGCGGAGGTTTTTTTTCCAGTTATTTTTCGTCCATTACAAGAGAATACATTAAAAACGTTTTGCGTGTGATATAGGAGAAGAGTTTATATATATTGGTACTATCCGGTTAGGTACTGTGTGAGGCTTATCTACGTTTTTCGCGTAGATAATGCGAGCTAGAGTACCTTATGCCGGGAAGCCATACTATAACAATTTTTCCGGCTTCGCCAGCTTAGAGTCTGTGTGAAGTAAATATACGCGGCACACGTAGATTTTGCGAGCTGCAGATTCTTATCCGGCTATGCCGGAACCGTATACTTCGTTCAGATTCAAGGAGAAGGAGGGGGTTATGCTGCATGTACGATGGTGTGGTGGGATCATGGGGGTTATTCTCGGTTGCGGTATGGTCTCGGGAGCGGTTATTTTCAGCGATGATTTTTCCGACTGCGCGCAATCGAACCAAAATTGGATTCCCCCGGTGCCGTCGACAACGACAACGGTAACCTGCGGGAGCGGCGTTTACCGGATAGCCAATTCCAGCCCCACGTATGTGGGAATGATGTTTCATGAGTTTTCTGCGCCGAAGCCGGCGGTTTTTACCGCCTCGGCAAAGATCAGCATTGCATCAGGTACACGGTCTTCCGGCATATGGGTCTGTTACAACAAGGATAACAATTCCGGATACCTTTTTCAGTTAAATCCAAGCACCCCCCAGTCGCTTCAATTCAACAAATACCGGGCCGGTGCGGTGGTTGATACGTCGTTTGTCGTGCAGAATTCTGCGGTCGTATCAGGTGCCAATGTATTAAAAATCAGCAAAAAAAACGACTCGATAACCTTATATTGTAACAACGTCTATATTGCCACTGTCAGAGATCGCACTCCTATCGCGTCCGGTGATCTGACGCTTTTGGTTTCGGCCAACAGCACGGTGACCTACGACGATGTTGTCGTCACCGACCAGTGGACGCCGCCGCCGCCACCCATTCACGGTTTCAGGGATGATTTTAGCGATAACGTGCTGACCGGCTGGCTTGATCTGAGCCAGGTGAACCAGAAGCAGGAAGCGGACGGTTATTTAAAAATAACCACCACCACGACAGGCACCTCCTTTTCCGATGTCTATATTCCGGTCGACCGCTTTGGCCTTGATACCTTTGTTACCCAGGCGGCAGTCATGCACCGAAGCGGCAATAAAACCTCGTATTACGGCATCTTTTTCAGGGGTACCGCTTCCGCTCAGGGCGTCGTACCCATGGCCTATTTTTCCATCAATGCCAGCAAGCAGTATGACGCCTATATCGATACCATTCGACCGGTGGTGAGCTCTTTCATACGCGGTGCTGCCTATGAAACGACCTATTATCTCGATACCATAGAAGTGGTGAAAAAACGGAACGCCCCGTACCGGATGTATGTTAACGGACAATTGCTTGACAGTCTTCCCGCCGCACGGATTCCTTGGGCGATCATCGGCGCCGGTATCAACGTGGACAACGGCATGGCCGTCTGGGTCGATTTTTTCCAGCATTCCGCGGACCGCAATTACAGCCCGGTTGTCACGCGGGGTACGGTACGTCGTCAGCTCGTACCGGCCGCTTTCAAGCCGTATGCCAGCGAGCACTTGTTTGATCCGATGGGTCGGGTGATCAGGATGAATGCGATTAATGCCCGGAGCAACGCGATAGTGCCGGGGTATTACATCACGCCTGAGGGAACAAGCGGGTTGATCATCAGGAAGAAGTGACGGTAATTTTAAGAAGGATATCGAGAGGTTGCCCCAGGGGACTGGGGCAACCTTTTTAATTTACCGTGCCGCCCATCTGTTCGATGGTGACCTTCAGCATCTGGAACGCCTCAGGATCGAGATTGGCCTTCAGAAATCCTTTAAGCTGCCGGAAGCGTTTTGCCGCTTCGGAGACACGGTTATCTCCGAGCATGTTATAGAGTTCTTCAGACCGCATCTGCGCGATCTCGACCGGGGTTGGTGCCTGGACCGATGGCGACGGCGAGGTTGTTGTAGCGGCCTTTACCGGTGGTGCAGAGGCAGCACTTGAGGGTGAGAAGGTGGGCGCCGGTTTTGGTTCGGTTACCGTGACGGTCCCACCCCTGCCGGAAACGGATTTGACATGCGCGGCGATTTCGTCGCGCTCCTGCTGCAGCCGTGAAAGTTCGTTTTTCCTTTTTTCGATGAGGGCGTTTTGTCGCTGAATTTCCGTGGTGGCGGACGCCAGTGACTGTTTTGCCGCCAGTTTATAGGCAACGGTGTCGGTCTGGATTTTCTTTTTATTCGATTGAGCTAGGACGATATCGGCCTTTTTTTGCGATAGCGCGGCATTTTTCCTGATAATATCGTCATGGGCAGCGATAAGCAGACCGTTCTGGCGTTTTCGTTCCGCTATGCTGTCCTGCCTGGCTTTTTCACGGCGGTCGTTCAGATCGGCCAGCTCCTTTTCCTTGGCGGAGATCAAACCGTCGATGTTTTTTATCGACTGTGAAAAACTCTGGAGTGCAGAGGAGACTTTTGCTGCGGTTTTAATGCTGTCTTCTTTTGCTTGAGTCAACTGCGCGGCAAGCGCATCAAGCTCTTTCTGGCGCGTAGCGACGATATCGTCCTGTTCTTTGGCGTCGCTCTGCAGTTTTTGGGAAGCCTGGCGTATTCCCGTTTCCGCAGCGGCGCTGTCCTGCCGCGCCTTGTCGCGCTTTGTAATGGCTGCGGCAAGATCCTGCTCCATGGTGCGTATCAGGCTGTCATATTTCCCCCGGTCATTTTTCAGGCGTTCGTAGGCAGCCTTCTTCTCCTTTTCCATTACGGCAATTTCTTTTTCAGCCGCGTTGATGGAACGGGACAGAGATGTTATCTGCGTCGACAGCGCACGGCTTTTTTCCGCTGGAGTTGCTTCTGCCGCCAGCAGAACGCGATTGAGAGAGTCGCTTTGTGACTGAAGAACGGCGATCTCTTTTTCTGCGGCGGAGAGTTGATTGGCGAAAGACGATGGTGGTGGATTGAGCATCTTTATCTGTTGTGCCTCTTTCCTGACGAGTGAGATGCTGTCCTGTTTGAGTTTTTCGCTTTTCATTGAGATGAGCGTGATATCCTGCTGTTTGGCGGCGATGAGGCTGTCAATTTTTTTCTTTTCGGCCTTCTGGGAAACCTGCGTCTTCCCGGCCTTTTCCTGGGCAGCTGCCAAGGCTTCCTTTGCTTTGTCGCGCTCGGCCGTCTGTGTGGTTATATCATTCTGAATGGTAATCTGCCTGCCGCCCATGGCCGACAACTCGGTTCTAATGCGGGTAAGAGCCCCGGCATTTGCGTTTTCATTCTGTATGCTGTCTTTAACCAGTTTTGTCCGATTGGACGCAAGAGCGGTTTTTTCCCTGTTTTTTGCCAGCATGAGGCTGTCTCCTCTGTCGGTACCGACTCCCAGTGATTTCGTGAGAGAAACAAGCGACGTTTGCAGGTCCTGCTCGATCATGGCAATCGAATCGATCTGCGCGGTCAACTGGATGGCTTCTTTTTTCCTGAGAGAGATAAGGCTGTCGATGGTGCTCATCCGTGGGCCGGCCGGGTCGGCCGGCGCAGGGTTTTTAGCGTCGAAATCGGCAAGATCCTTTTTGGCCTTATCGCGTTTTGCCGCAGCGGTCGCCACCGGTTTGTCCGCGGTGGTAAGTGCATCGGAGACCATGCCGCTTTTTTGTGATGCCGACGGCGCATGAAAGGAAGCTTCTTTCTGTTTTATACCCGGAGTGTTCTGCAAAATCCCGTCGAGCTGGTTCAGCAGCTCATTCAACTCCTTTTCCCGTTGCTCAACCAGTTTCTTGGCGCCTTTTTTTCGTTCTGCCTCGGCCTGGATGGATTGGTCGAGCGCGTCCCTCGCTTTGGAGATCGAGCTGTCCAGACGAAGTTTTTCCCGTACCGCCGCGATCATCTTTTTCTCGGCGACAGCGGCCTCGTGGGCTTGTTCGGCATTTGCCAGCGCTTTCTCGTAGGGGGTGCGTAGCTCTTTATGGCGCCGCTGGGCGGTTGTTGCCGATTGCTGCAGCTTCTGTTTTTCTGCGGCGAGTGTGGCAATTTCCGCTTCGGTCGCGGTTTTCCGGTCGCTATTCGAGCGTTTTTGTGAGGTGAGAGAGGCCAGAGAGGCCTTACTCTCCGTGATTTTCTTCTGTTTATCGCTTTTCCCCGATGCCAGCTTCTGTTTCACCTGCTCAATGACGGCATCGATCTGGGCGATGTTTTTATCGATCGAAACGATCCGTTCGTGGAAATCCTGTCGCGCGCCGTTCAGTTTATTCTCTTCCTGAAGCGAGTCTTTGCGCAGTTTTTCCCGTTGAGCGGAAAGCTGGGCGAACGATTCCTGCCGCGCTTTGATGATTGAGTCATTTTTTTTGATCTGGGCCTGCAACCGCGCGATGGTTTTCTGGTCTGCTGCCGCGGCCGGAGCATCAAGCTGGTCGCGTCGCTGGGAGAGTACCTCCAGTTCGTTGCTCAAGGTAATGATGGTTGATTCAAGTTTTACAATTTCCTTGTGCAGTTCGGCCATCTGCCCCTTGATTTCCGAGATAATCCCGATGCTGTCCTGCCTGGCTTTTTCGTATTGTGAACGGATCCCGCCCGCGGTGACCTTTTTTTTGGCGATGACATCTTCTACTTCGGCTTTTTTCCTTTTGATTGCCGATGACTCCTGGGCGGACTCCTGTTTGAGTCTGCTGCTGTCCTGGCGGAGCTTGCCCTGCAGTCCGGTCAGCGAATCGACCCTGTTTTGCAGGGAGGTTATGCGGTTGTTGATCTCATCAAGAGAGCGCGGACGTTGTTTGCCTCTCGAAGATTGGGCCGTTCCCGGGATGGCCAGGAGGGAGCAGAGAATGGCGAAACATACCGGAACGAGAAGCGATTGACGGATACGAAAACGGTTTAATGAAATACCGCTTAACAACAGCTGTGCAACTGTTTTTTTCATGAATTCCCTTTCCTCCTGCAAAACACACCCGTCTGCGGGCATACCGTTCAGGCGCCAAGGGCGTTTTCCCCGGTAAAAGATGATCAACACTTGAAAAACGCCGGGCAGCCTTTCGATATGCCCGATAATGTCGCGCCACCGGCGCGCCGGGTCTCTAGGCGAAGTCTCGAAAACCCGGTAGTTTCTATAAGATAAAATAAAGCACCACCGCCGGGGCACTTTTTCTAAAACGGAAGCACGGAACAGCCCTCGTTTCAGCAATGGTACCGACGGATCATGCTGCAGGGGCCGCCGGCGAAATTATTGAGAAACGGTCCCGGCGCCGGTGTCTCCCTGCTCATCAGTCGTCAGAACATTTTTAACCGCCTCTGCGATAATCCGTATTCCTTCCGCGATTTTCTCTTCGGGCGTATGGGAGAATGCCAGCCGGAAACAGTTGTTTTGAACGCCGTAGGGGTCAAATGCGCTGCCGATGACAAATGCCGCTCCCTTTTTGACGGCCTCGTTGAACACATCGGAAGAATCGACCGTCGGCGGGAGCGTCACCCATATATAAAAACCGCCGCGGGGCCGGGTCCAGGTAACACCGTCCGGCATGGCTGCTTCAAGGGTTTGCAGCATGATTTCGGCCCTGCGTGCGTAAAGCGGACGGACCGATTGCAGGAAACCTGGAAGGATTCCCCGGGAAAGGTAGGAATGGGCAAGGACCTGTGACAAAGAGGAGGAACAGGCATCCATGGACTGTTTGGCGAGCTCGCATTTTTCGATGATCGCTCGGGGACCAACCAACCAGCCGAGTCGCAGTCCGGGTCCGAAAATCTTGGCAAACGAGCCGATGTAGCAGAGCGGGAGGTCAGGCGGTGCCAGTGCTTTAAGCGGAAGTGTCGCCGGTCGGTCGGAATCGTTGAAATACAGTTCGCCATAGGGATCGTCCTCGATAATACAGAACGGCGGGTCTGCAAGCAGGGTTAAAAGCGTTTTTTTACGATCGATGCCGTACAGGATCCCCGATGGGTTCTGAAAGGCCGGGTTCAGGTAGAGCATTTTGATCTGCGCCAGACGGGTATCGAGGACTTTTTTAAGCCGGTCAATGACGATGCCGTTTTCATCAAGCGCCACTCCGGTCAGATGCGCCTGGTAGGATTTGAACGCGGCCAGCGCACCGATAAACGAGGGGTTTTCAGTGACCACCAGATCACCGGGATCGAGCAGCACCTTGCTTATCAGATTGATCGCCTGCTGTCCGCCGGAGGTGATGATGATCTCCTGGTTTTCAAGAGGGATTCCCTTTGACGTGCAGTAGGCGGCGAGCGATTCCAGAAGCGGCGGATACCCTGCCGTTGGACCATACTGCAGGGCGGCGGTCCGTTCCGTGCGGGAAAGTCCGGTAAATAAGTCGTCTATCATCCCGACCGGAAGCATTGCTGATCCCGGCATGCCGCCGGCAAAGGAGATGATCGAAGGGTCGGAGGCAAGCCTCATAAGCCGCCTGATTTCGGAGGAGCGCATGCTCTCGGCGCTGATGGAAAACTGGATCATACGATCTGCCTTCTACGGTTATTCAAACTCACGGCGCCGTGAATCGAATCGTTCCAAAAGGATGTCCGCACCGGCAGGCCTTCGCGTCGAAGATTCGAAAACGATGGTGGTATCTACATTGCCGCGCGGAAAGAAATCACCGGTAATCAGAAGCCATTGGGGCAGAAGCAACGTCGTCAATGTCCTGAAAAGGTGCGCGGTGACTGCCTCATGGAAAGCACCCACGTTCCTGAATGCGTTCAGATAGAGTTTCCAGGATTTAAGCTCAAGACAGAGCGTGTCCGGAAAATAAAGAAGCGTGATTCTGGCGAAATCAGGGTAACCGGTTTTCGGGCAGACGCAGGTAAATTCCGGAAAGACAATGCGGATCGTTCCCGATTTGATGAGAGCCGCATCGTAGGGACAGGGAAAGGTATCAAGCGGCGGCAGGATGTTCTGTTCAACTGCTTTTTCTAACAGGAGTGTATTGGCAGACACTGTGAGGTCCCCCTTTTTTTCCGTGTAGAAGAAAAAATAGGTACCGCTGTCCTGATATTCAATGCCTTATCGAAGGATTGTTGAAGGGTGCTGCAACGCCGTTCCCCACCTTGCCTGTAACATTTTCTCTGCCTTCCCCGTTACATTTACTGTTGCTTGAGCGACCGCCTCAGTGTCGGCGCACGAGGCCACATCCCGGGATGCTCGATTGATGCCATGGCATGATTTCCCCTTTTCCTTGAACAAGGAGGATCTATGGCTGCATCATTGGGTTTTCCCACCGGGTCATGGCCCGATCCTGATGAAGACGAAGAGTCCATGGGCGGAAGGATACTTACCCTCGAAGAGTTCATGGAACGGTTGCGCAACCGGCCGGATATTTTCGGCACCGAGAAGAGCGACCGCTTACGCAATACGGAAGTCGCGGCGCTGGTCGTGGCGCTTCTGGCCGGATTGTGGACAACTTCGGTGAAGACGGCACCTCAGACGCCTGATTTTTTTGATGAAGGTCCGCACAGCTTTGAATCGACGGTATCCATGGCAGCGGGAGGCATTGAACGGATACGGGAAAAATCGCGGGCAGAGGTGCAAAAACCGCCGCGACCAGCGGTAAATGACCGGAAAACTATCCGGCATTCGAAGAATAGCGCTTCCGGCCAGGGCTCTCAGGGGACGACCAAAGGAACGGGGAGCCCCTTTTCCCACATAACAGGAAAAGGAATCATCGGCATCCTCTCGCAGCAGATACGGGGAAAAGATGTTGCGGGTGACCTGTTCGCCAAAGGCGGGATCGCTGAGGGAATAGATGTAATTCTCGCAGGAACAAATGCTTTGAAACAGGGAAGCGCGAATTTGGTCTCGCGAAAGGGCGTCGAGTATATCGGTCATGGTTCCGGCCCCGGATCCAGCGGATTCGCCGGTCCCGGACCCGGAGGGCTTGGCGATTGGTACGATGATCTGATGGCTCCCCAGTCCGCTCAGGTGGATCTTGCCCGGACGCGCGGTCCACCGGTTGATGTCAGGGCAAAATTGACGGTGATTATATCGGGAAAAAGCGGTCAGACCACCGGCGGCCGGAGCAAAATGGAGATCATGCGGGTGGTAATGCAGAATCTGAGTGCACTGCGCCATGCCTACAACCAGCGATTGCGGGAAAAACCCGGGCTTAAGGGCAGAATCACGGTCAGGTTCGTCATCGACGAGTTCGGCAGCGTCATGTATTGCGAGGTGGTGGGATCCTCGATGTCCGACCCGGTATTGGAGGCAGCGGTTACCGGTAAAATCCTCAGGTGGCGGTTCGAGCGGATCGATAAACCCGGTGATATTACCGAAGTGGTATATCCCTTCGTGTTCTCTACCTAGTGTGTTGCCGGTCGTCAGGAGGGGTGCGATTATCGCACCCCTCTTGCTTACCCGCCATTCGGAAACTAGATTAGCGATACGCACCGGATGGCCTCACGCCCGGAACCGGAGGCAGAAGAGCGTGGAAGAACTTGAATTCAAACAACTGTACGATCAGTACGCCAAAAAGCTCTACAATTTTATTCTCTGGACGGTCGGCACCCGTGCGGGGTGCGACGATATCATGCAGAATGTTTTTGTCAAGGTGTGGAAATGCACCACGGTGCCGCATGATCCGGGTGAGCGCAACGCCTGGCTTTATACGGTGACGCGAAATGCGTGCATGGACCACTTCAGGAGCTCGAAGCGGTTCGTCGAGTATGATGAGAAGGTCGGAGGCGCGACGGAACGGCAGGACCACCAGGACGACGGCAGGCTGGCGTGGAATGAGGTCAGGGCGCTTCCCGAAGCGGAACGGACCATCGTTTTTCTGCACCTGCGGCTCGGATACTCCTATCAGGAGATCGGCAAACTGCTCGGCATGACTGAAAACAACGTACGCGTCAGGATATTCAGGGCGCT
>JAFGOU010000485.1 GCA_016926315.1 Chitinispirillaceae bacterium | reverse complement strand
CCTGGATGATCTCCATCAGGGTGTTTCTTTGCGCCGCATCGGTCCACCCCACGGCCGAATGGGGGGCAAGGATGAAATGCGGCACCCGTGCCTGTACGCTGTCCGCTATCCATGGTTTGGCAATCCCAAAAGCGAATTGCCCGACATTGTCGGTTCCCCGTTCACCGTGGCCGTGCAGCGCCGTTAGGAGAGGGTAGCGGTTTGCCGCGCTGTAATTATTGGGGACGAACAAACGGTAGGGCAGGGTTACGGAGGTGGAAGTGGAGGTAAAGGAGCGCGCCTGAAAACGGGCGAGTTGCTGCGGCGTCAGGGCGCTTACCGGTACCGATGCCAGGCAGGCAAGGAGCAGCGCCATCTTGATCGTTTTTTTAACTGTCGTGATATCCGACATTGCCGTATCCTCCTGCAAAGGGTAAGCGGGACCTGTCCGGAATTGACAAGATCACCTTTCGCCGAATTCCGGACAAGCAACGGGAATCCCCATTTTCATGCTCTTTCAGGCAACCACACGTAACGACATCAGGCGTTGCGGATGTTCACCGCGGGCAATGGTAACCTTTCCCGAAAAAAAACTTTCCGGCATGGGTCCGGTTGCCGTCCTGCCATCGCACGATATATGATCCCGGTTCGAGACGGGAAGTTGCCCGGTCTATGGATTCCTGCCCTGAAATGGAAACGAGCATTTTTCCCCGCAGATCGAAAACCTCGACCTTTCCACCACGAGAGGCGGCGGCAAAATTGCCTGCGGTGTAATTCCTGACAACCGTGCCTGTTACATTTGTAAACCCCGCCTGATGCGCCAATTGGGCGAAATTCCAGAAGCTTGGCCTCCACGTGATGCTGTTATGTGCCCCTCCCGGAGCGATCCAGTTATAAATAATGTTGCTGGAAACACCGACGTTTGTGCAATAACCCCTTACCGTATTGTTGTTGTTACAGCCATAAGCACCCACTTCCCGCTCTCCGCAGGTAAAAAGTATCAATTTCAGATTCGCCTTTGCCTTTGTCCCGCCGTCCGGAAACAGCTGGCTTTGTCCCTGGATGCCGGGCGCGGAGGAAGAAGGCATGAGATAATTGAACTTGTCCGCATTCGGAAATCCGATATTGATCGTCTGCATGCCGCCCATGGAGAGGCCGCCCAGAGCCCGGTTTTTGGGATCGGTGGAAACGGAGTAATTTCTTTCCACATAGGGTATGAGTTCGTTCAGCAGAATCGGCCCGAAGTTCCAGCTGTTATAATCATTTCTTGTAAATACGATGATAAAGGGCTTCACCTTTCCCTGGGCAATGAGGTTGTCGAGCTGGATGTGGGCATACAGGTCATTGTCGTGCCAGCTAGCCTCGCTCCCGCCCATGCCGTGCATCAGGTACATGGCCGGATATTTCTGGCTTGTCGAATACCCCGGCGGCGTATAGACCCTTGCCTTGTAGCTGCCCGTGCCGTAGGTAATGTTGGTGACCGTGCCCTTGGGGTTTGAGGCCACGGCGGTGTAGAACCCCGATGGAGGACTTGTCGGAAGCGTTTGTGAGGCTATGTACGCGGGCAGGGCCAGAACTGCTGCGAGAATGAACCGGGTGATCCTTTTCATTTCTTTCTCCTTTGTAACTGGTTACTGTCGATGCAGGGACGATACCTTTGACAACCGTCAGCCTACGAACGGAATGTTGCTAATAGCGCACCTCCTTTTATTGATATATATTCCCTACAATAGAAAAAGGTCGCGGCCCTGCGTCAACACGCACGGCTGATGCACTTTTTTCCTGCGGCTGCCGGTTTCTTCCTCGCGGGATGTGGACCGGCGGTCTTTTTTATTTTTTAAATCCTTTGCGCTTACCTTGCCACTTTTCTCCCTTGTTTCCCGACTGACAACTGTCAACTGTTAACTTGTAACTTTCATTACCCTAACGAAAACTGACCAGCCTGTCATCCGCCGTCTGGTTCATATAACTTAGTTTAATCCACGCCGGGTCCCTCGCAACGCCTGAAATACGCACCTCGTCCAGGGTGCCGTTAAAGAAGTCCGCCGACTTGCTCGGATTTGCTCCGATAGCCAGATCATCGCCGGTATACCGGGTGGTGCCGGGATAGGTGTTGGTGATACTGCTGTCCACGCAGACGCCATTGACATAAAGGTATTGCAGCGCGCCGTTGCGTATGCCGACGAGATGGGTCCATGCCTTTGCCTCGGCCGCCGAGTTGGTTACGTCGTATCCTCCGCTTGCAGGGCATAACGTAAATCCCCACTGGGACCCCATAATCCCGATATTGTACTGTCTATTGCCTTTTGAAGCCACGGTATGATATGCGCCGTCAAGGGTATCGGCATACACCCATGCCGAAAGCGTGTACGGTCCGTTTTCGGGAAAATTCAGCGTGCTCGCGGCGGTATTTGCCATTACGAAATGGCCCGCCACGCCGTCGAACTCCCGCGCGGCGCCGATGATTCCCTCGACCGCCGATGGTGCCTCCACCCCGGCGGACGCGCCGTCGTAACGGTTGATGGTCGCGTCTCCTGCCGGACCAATTCCCTCCCCGGCAAGGTGCCAGACGCCCTGGAATCCCGCGGCCGTGCTGAATACCGCCGCAGCGCTCGACCGGTCGGTTGCCGCCGCATTCCCCCAATACATCATGATCGACTGATTCGCGCTGTTGCCGAATACCGTATCCACCGTCACCCACACTTCGGCGCGCCCCGCGACCGGGTCCCACCGCTCGACCTCATAGGAAAACGGCGTATTGTCCATTTTTGTAAACCTGAGGTCCGCGCCGCCTTCGCGGGCCTGATCAAAAACGAAATTGGACGGGGTCAGCCTGACGCACACCGGAAAATGGATGACATCACCAGAAACATCGGCGCCGGTTGGCGTGGTGTTCAACACAAGCTGCCGGGCGTATTTCCACGACGGGTTGAAGACAACGACGGTGTCGCTTGACGGGACAGGGACGGCATACCTGACCGTGCTCACAATGGTGCTGTTTGTCGACGAGTATGCCACTTCGGGAACAACTCCCGCAGACACGGAGTCGATTACCACGAAGCCGGTGCGGTCATTCAAAAAGGTAAACAGACCGGTGCCGGGGATGAACAGATACCCGAACACATGGTCCGCGTTCTCCGGGATCATGACCTTGACCGTACCGGGCGTTTTCACGGTGCATTGGGGCGCGGTCGTTTCAGCTTCCTGCGCCTTTACTTCGGCGACCAGGGTGCGTGTACCCTGGATCGGGACCAGCGCGTCGATCGTATAGGTTGCGCCTTTCCGCACCGAAACCCGGTATATGCCGTCCGGCCCGGTCGTATCACTGTTAGCCGCCGGCACTTCAGCGTCTTTGACCGGATCGAAATCCGACGGCCTGACGGTAACCACCACGCCGCCGGCCGGAGTGCCCGACGTGTCCACGACCATGCCGGTGATCCGCGCATTTCCCGCCTCAGACCCGCCGCCAAGGGGGGCGATACAATGCGTGCCAACGAGCGCACCGATTACGGCAGCGGACATCAGAATGCCGGTTCTGAGAGGATGGGGGTTTCTCACGGTAGTAGAGCTCCTTTTCGGTCGCCGCCGCCGCTCGTTCTGGAACGCGGTATCAATTGAAATCCGGCCAGGCAGACCATTTCCGGTCCGCTGTCCTCCCGCGCCATTGAAAGCAGCCGTTTCCTGAAATCCTGGATCTCTTTTTTCATCGCCAGATAGGTCTTTTTCGATACGCTGAGGGTCAGCGATGAGATGTCCCGGTTTTCGAGGTTCACGGTATCGAGCGCTTCAATACTCTGGATAAGGGTCTGGCGATGGTAATTTCTGAGGACCGTTGACCTGACCTCGTCACCGCTCGATATCACCGGATCGGTCCGCTCATACGTGGCGTTACCGGACGGTTTCAGGAATCCCGTCTTGACCAGGTATTTCACGGCATTTTCAGCCTGCTGGGCGGTAATGCGCGGAAAACAGTTCCGGGCAAGCCGGTTGAAGTCTTCCTGCCAGTCCAGAATGACGGCCAGCTCCCTGACGATGGGGTAGTACCATTTACTGAAGAACTGCAGCTTCTTGTCGTCGAGCCGGTGAATGCCCCTGCGGTAACGGAGCGACATAAGGGTCCTCAGCAGGGTCTCCTTTTTGGTTATCTCCTTTTCGGTATTGAAGCGAACGAGCGTTTTAAAATAGCGGCTCTCGCCGCTCGAAAGACGCAGCGCTTTGCAGAACTTGCCGAAATAATCGTTACTCAGAGTGCGCTCTCCCTTGAGCACGCGCAGCAGATAGTTCGGGCTGGAAATGCCCGCTTCACGGGAAAAGAGCCGGTGAGAAAATCCGCTGTCCTGCTGTTTTCTCACACGATATTCAGCCTGGAGATACTCCCGATAATCGAAGTAGTGGTAAATGTCCACGGTTGTTTCCGGATGCGCTTCCATAACCACCAATATACTACATTTTTCCCTGAAATGTTTTTTTATTTAAAATATCAGGTAACATATATCGTGTCGGTCCGGAAAGTACCCCCCCTACGCTGTCATACCGGCGAAAGCCGGTATCCAGCAGCCAAGATATCATATATTAATGCGTAATACGGAATGACGAACACCAACATTCAGGGGATTCCGGACGGGCACCTGTTATGCATTGTAACAGATATATGATAAAACATACTGATTTATTGGTAACAAATTTGAGGCGGCGCCATGCAAATATGCGTTGTTTTTGCGTGAAAAAAAACAAGGCAGGAACGCGGATGCTTCCCTTCGGCAGGTGTTACATTGAGCTTGTCGAAATGCTCGCCTCGACTCGGCTCAGTACAGAAAAAGGTGAGATCACCTCACCCGAGGTCCGCAGGACCGGCATGGGAGTTGTCAGTTTTCGGATCCCCGCTTTTTTTGCCAAGTCAGCCATGGCAGGGTCTTGCGGGATACCTTATAAAGGGGCTGAATCCGCGTCTACCGCTCCTCGATATGGCAGCCGCCGAATACCACGCTCAAATCAATCGATTTGATGTTCTCCTGCGCTGCCGCGCGCGCGGCATCGTTGCGGTAGACGGTCTGGCCAAAGGCCGACACCGACCCGTCGGGAAGCCGCACCCCGCTGAACGCTGAATTCACCCGCACCACGACCGGCAGGGACTTTGGAATCCGTACCACCGAGTAGCCGAAAACAGTGTTGATTCTGCACGCCGTCCTGCCGCTGTCGGCGGCAAAGATCGTTTCAGCGTCAAAGGTGCTGCGGCCGAACACAATGCTGTATTCGTCACCCTCGTTCTTTGCAATAAAAGCGTCGGCCTTAACCGCCGACGCGCAGCAGGAGGACGATCCGCCACGCCCCTGCCACCAGTGCCCGCCGGCAAGCACCCTGATTCCGGCATACACAAGAATGAGCGCGATGACGATGCGGAAAAACGGCACGTGAATGTGAAACACGATATTGACAATGACTGAAACACCCAGAAGAATCAGGATGACTCCCCAGAAAAGGCCGGAAAATAAAAAACCCATTTTCACCATTCCTCCCTCTTGACTGTTGATGGTTTTATTCCTCCAGGGAAAATAGATTATCATGTTCCCGGGTGCAAAATTGCCAGGTCTGAGGGTCAGGATGTTTCTTCCACCCTCACCCTTGCCTTGTTCGGGTGCATGGTGCATATTGTTAAGGTCATTCACCCCTGGAATTCGGAGAAAGGCTCTGCATGGCCCCTGATTCGCTTAAAATCCTCATCTCCCGCTTTACCGAAAATCGCGACTCCTATTCCGCTTCGACCTACAACGAAACCCAGCTCCGCCGTGAATTCCTCGACCCTTTTTTCGAGGCGCTCGGATGGGATGTTGCCAACAAGCAGGGCTATGCCGAAGCATATAAGGAGGTCATCCACGAAGATGCGGTAAAGATCGGTACCGCGACCAAAGCGCCGGATTATTCGTTCCGGGTGGGAGGCACGCGCAAGTTCTTTGTCGAGGCAAAGAAACCCTTCATCAATATCAAAGACGATATCGAACCTGCGTTCCAGCTCCGGCGCTATGCCTGGTCTGCCAAACTGCCGCTTTCAATCCTTAGCGATTTCGAGGAGTTTTCGGTCTACGATTGCAGGGTCAAGCCGGTCAAAACCGACAAGGCAAGCATTGGCCGCATCCTCTATATCCGCTACGACGAGTACGAAAAACGATGGGACGAGATCGCTTCGGTATTCTCGAAAGATGCCGTTTTAAAGGGCTCGTTCGACCGCTACGCGGAAACCAACAAGGCGAAAAAAGGCACCTCGGAAGTTGATGGCGCCTTCCTCACGGAAATCGAAACGTGGCGCGACCTGCTTGCCCGCAATATTGCCATCCGCAACGAAAAACTCTCCTCCCGCGACCTTAATTTCGCGGTACAGCGGACCATTGACCGGCTGATTTTTCTGCGTATTTGCGAAGACCGGGGGATCGAGGACTACGGCCGGTTGCTTTCTCACCTTAACGGCGAGAACGTCTACAAGCGCCTCTGCGCCCTGTTCCGCGAGGCGGACGAACGATACAACTCCGGCCTGTTCCATTTCAGGGAGGAGAAGGGGCGCGAGGAATCGCCGGACAATATAACACTCCGGCTCGATATAGACGATAAAGTCCTCAAGCAGATCATCCAGAACCTGTATTACCCTGACAGCGCGTATGAGTTTTCCGTTCTTCCGGCAGATATTCTGGGACAGGTGTATGAACAGTTCCTCGGCAAGGTCATCCGCCTGACCGCAGGGCATCAGGCAAAGGTCGAGGACAAACCCGAGGTCAAAAAGGCAGGCGGCGTATTTTACACACCCACCTATATCGTGGATTACATCGTAAAAAACACGGTCGGCAAGCTGCTCGAAGGAAAGACGCCGAAACAGGCGTCCGCGCTAAAGATTCTCGACCCTGCCTGCGGGTCCGGCTCGTTCCTTATCGGCGCGTACCAGCACCTCCTGGACTGGCACCGTGACTGGTACACGAACAACGACCCGGAAAAATGGGTTACCGGAAAGAACCCGACCATCTACAAGGCACGCGCAGGAGAGTTCCGCCTCACCACGCCCGAGCGGAAGAAGATCCTGATTAACAACATCTACGGCGTTGATATCGACTCGCAAGCGGTCGAGGTGACGAAGCTGTCGCTGTTGCTTAAGGTGCTCGAAGGCGAGAACGAACAGACCATAGCGCAACAACTGAAACTGTTCCACGAACGGGCGCTGCCGGATTTGGGGAATAATATCAAGTGCGGGAATTCGCTTGTCGGGACGGATTATTTCCAGGCCCAGGGTGTGCAGGAGACCTTACCTTTGTATGGCGATGCGGAGAGCGAGGAAGAAAAGGAGCACGCGAGGGTTAATCCGTTTGACTGGGACGGACCGCACGGATTCAGGGAGATAATGAAGGCTGGAGGGTTCGACGCGGTGATAGGGAACCCGCCGTATGTCAGACAGGAGATGCTTGGTGAATTCAAAGAGTATTACAAAAGTAAATTTAAGGTGTATCACGGTATGGCAGACCTGTACACCTATTTTTTCGAACGCGGCGTACGCATTTTGAATGAAAACGGAATATTTTCGATTATTGTGGCGAATAAATGGATGCGCGCGAATTACGGCGCACCGCTCCGGTCATGGCTCAAGGAACATCTTATATCCGAAATTGTCGACTTCGGCGGTCTGCCGGTCTTTAAAAATGCCACAACCTACCCCTGCGTGATTACGATCAACAAAACCAGAGCGCGCCAGCAGATTTCGGTTTGCAGGGTCGAATCGCTTGATTTCAAGGATCTTCCCACGTATGTCAACGAAAACAGTTTTAAAATATCATTGAATTCCTTGCGGGATGAAGGGTGGTCTTTGCAGGACAAGAAGAGCGTGAAACTGTTGGAAAAAATCAGAGCACAAGGGATTCCACTGAAAAAATTCGTTGACGGGCAAATTTTTTACGGCATCAAAACCGGATACAATGAGGCATTCATTATTGATGGCAAAACAAGAAAAAAGCTTATCAAAGAGGATCCCAAATCCAAAGAAATGATAAAACCCTTTCTGTCGGGGCGTGATGTGCAAAAATGGTATTGCGGTGCGATCAACCAATTCCTTATTCTTATACCAAAGGGTTGGACAAATTCGCAATTACAAAAAAATTCAACTCCTTGGCAGAGTTTTAAATCGAAATTACCTGCATTAGCAATGCATCTGGGGCCATATGAAAAAAATGCAGCCAACCGTTACGACCAGGGTGACTACTGGTGGGAATTACGTGCCTGTGAATACTATGAAGAATTTCAGAAACCTAAAATTATCGTTCCAGCGATAATACAATCCTCCACCTATTCGTTTGATGAGGGCGGATTATTCTCCAACGATAAAACGACAATTATCGGTTCAGACAACCTGTATCTTCTTGGGTTGCTGAACTCTTCCACTGTTGATTTTGTCATGCATTCAATCGCATCGACAAAGCAAGGCGGTTATTATGAATACAAGCCGATGTATCTCGGCCAGCTTCCTATCTTTCCTCAGGACAGGGCCGAAGGAAAACAAAAGACACTCGTTGTGAATATTACAGCCATTGTGCGTGGCACTCTTGATTTATTCAAAAAGCAGGCGCAAACGGCAGACAACCATTTAAAAACCCTCTACCAGCGCCAGATCGAATCCACCGACCGCCGCATCGACGAGCTTGTTTACGAACTCTACGGCCTGACCGACGAGGAGATAAAGATTATCGAGGACTCCTATGAAGGAAAATAAAATTGCTCTTTTCCAGGGAAAACGAATTCGAAAAGTCCTCTCTAACGGCAGTTGGTGGTTTTCTATCATTGACATTATTGAGGTGTTGGTCGGTGGCGGTCGGCCGCGGAAATACTGGAGTGATTTAAAAAGGAAGCTGATCTCAGAGGGTTATGTTGAAGTGTCCGAAAAAATCGGACAGTTGAAAATGCCCGCTCCGGATGGAAAGCTACGTGAAACCGATTGCGCGGAAACCGAAACGATTTTTCGTATTATTCAATCGGTACCTTCACCAAAAGTCGAGCCGTTGAAACGCTGGCTTGCGCGAGTCGGCAAAGAGCGAATAGACGAGATTGAAAATCCAGAACTGGCAATGGAGAACCCTTTTTTTATTGCGCCACTGCTCATCACTCCCATAGAAAAGATCGCGGATCGAACCTCGACAGGTCCCAGTACAGCATTTTTTCTCCCACCTGCATGACAAACCCTTCAGGCGTCGTGATCCAGGTCGCCTTGCTGTCGCTGGCGCGAACGCCCAGCTCAAACGGCGGCAGGCAGCCGCCGGGAAGGTCGGGGTCGAGATAGAGGAGGAAGTGGCGGGACCCTGCGGGACCGCCGCTGGTGTTGAAATACGCCCAGGTGCCGGAAGGGGAGAGAAGAAGTGAGGAGTACTCGATGTCCTCATTTTTCTGCAAGGTCAGAGGGACCGGCATGACTGCCGGGGCCTTGTTCCACTGGATGACTGATGCAAAATGGCGCTGACCGATCCCCTGGTGGCAGATGGCGACCGCATGCGGCCGATCAGGCGCTATTTCGAGGGAGACAAGGTCGGTGGCAAAGTAGTCGCGGTATTCGTTGAGCGTGTCCCTGAGGGGGTGGTCGATGTAGTCGAGCTCGTTGTTGACCGAAAGCCAGCGGTATTCGTGACTCTCGCGGTAGATGACAAAGGAAGAGCCGAAGGAGACGAGGGGGTCTGCATTGAAATCGCTTCTTCGGTTGGTTTTATATTCTTGTGATTCCGTGCAGACAGGAACCTGTTTTACCCTTTTTTTGTCAATAAGGTTATCATGCGTTATAGTTGACGTATTATTGACGATCTCGGTGAAATCATCGTTGTAAAGCGGCGAAACTACCGTTAATACGATTCTTTTTTCCTCATCAAAAACTTTCATTTTCTGATAGGTATTTTGAGTCACTATACCCATTCCCCAATAAACGATTTCTTCGGTTTTCTTTTCAAGATTCACCCACCGTAAAACCCTGTTTCCGCACATCAGCATTTCCGAGCAACCTTTGGCGCAGAGGCCTTTTTCAGATGCCGGTTTAAACCGTGCTCTTGGAATAACATCAAAGCACAGCTTATCACCTCTGATCTCACCTATCCTTAATGTTTCATGATCGGGCTTACCGGCTATCATACCAAATGATCCATTTAATGAAACCGGAAATATCGATACAATACGCTCCTTAAAACCAATCTCAACCGGAGTTACCGGCCAACTGTCTTTTTCCATATTTTTCACCCCTTGTCTGCCGGCAGCGCAGGAAATCACCAGTGCTGCCAGCACTATGCCTATAATCAATATCCTGTTTTTTTTCATACGTAATACTTCCCGATCTCGTCGTGCATGTTATGTTCAACCATTGCCTTTAACCCGCCGAACTCCTGTCCCAGCTTCTTCACCATCATGTCCGCGACGCTGTCCAGCTTCAGAAACCTCTTCGGATTGATGCTCATGGTATATGCCGGCAGTTCCTTGTCTATTTCAGAAAGAATCTTGATGCTCCTGTTAAAATACTGGTTGTACCTGCCATACTTCTGCTCTTCCGCTCCGATCAGGTACCAGTCGGTGCCAAACAGGATTTTTTCCTTGAGCCTGGGATATTTCCGCAGCACTTCTTTAAGCTTGCCTTTCGCAGGGACCTCCTCATACCATTCAGGGCAGTTCGCGGTGCGCGGGACCTTCTGGCCTCGATACAAGCAACTCTCCTGGGAACATGCCACCTTGTTGCAATCGACCATCTCGATTGCCTTGAAAATGAAATAGGAGATATCCACGTAGAAATTTTTATACGTCAGCGCCAGATCGATGCATTTCTGCGCCCATGAGAAATCGGTCCCCTTTTCAGACCGCCACTCCTCCTCGCCGCCGAAATGGGCAAGGCAGAGGTGCAGCTCGTTATAATCCCTGAGCACGTTCTCCCAGGCAAAGGGGCTGACATAGTGATGGTGGAAAAATTCTTTTTTCTGCTTTTCTGAGGCGTCGTCTCCGCCGAACAGGTAGTCGTAATAGAGCATGAAATCGTGGGCAAAAATGCCGCCGCGAGAACAGTGGCAGGTAATGGGGATGTGGTTGGATTCGCAGACGGTATAGAAATCGGCAAGGTCGGGAAGTTTTGCTTCGAGGGTTTTCCGTTCAGGAATCTTTCCAAGGCTGGTGACTGAACGGGGTTTATAATCGTCAGGGCGATAGCCGAGAGCGGTGTAGAGCTTGAAGCCGATGGCGGTGAATTTTTTTAGTTTGGTCGCATTTGAAGAAAATTGGACGATGTTCTCGAAAACCTCCACCAAAACGCCGAGACTGTTTTTAGAAACAGCACCAAGCCAATGTCGAGGATCAAAGGGGAAAAAACTTGCAAATGATCCAGAGTTTTTGGATGCAATTGTCTGGATTGATGAGAACTGTTTGGTTATTGACTGAAGTTTTTCAACCTCTAATACATCCAATCCAACCCATTCCCGCTTTCCTGCCTTTTCATACCTCCAGTACCCCAGCTCCCCCTTCTCGTTCTGCTCATACACCGGCCTCCCGTCATACCCCCAGTAGTGCGCCATTTCGATATCAATCGGCATGTTCACCAGTATCCGCTTTCGCTCGTCAGGCTCAACCATCATCTCGTTAAGGGACGCATCCTTCAGCACCTTTTCCGACTCATCCAATGCCATTGCGCCCAGCTGTTCCGCGTTTTTATCCGCAAGCCCTGGCAGGTCATGTTTGACTACTTCCAGCAACGTTTTCCAGGGTTTTGATTCCATCTCATTCCAGTCTGGAGTCTGCGACTTGAGCAGTGGATGCTGCACCCACACCGTGGGCAGCGGTGCGCTCTTGGGCGGGTTGGTATGCATATGACAATCCACAAACACGCCTATTTTCGGCGTTTTTTGTTTTTTCGGCCATCTCGCCTTCTCCCCCTCAAAATACCCGTCCATGTATTTGCTCTCCGCCCGCCACCAGTACTCGACAGGCTCCTCAGGGGATTTGTTTGGATCGTTTTTCCAGTCAGGGTTTTCAGGCAGGCGCGGGGAGCGGACCGTGGCATTGCCTGCGTCATCGACCTTCGCGTCCTCAGCAAGCTGCATCTCCCTGACCTTGCCTTTGTATTTTGACCAGAGCGAGAGCCAGACCACACGTTCGTTCCTGTCCGCGGGCGTACGGGTGAGCAGGCTGTCGAGGGAGGTCTCGAACGGCTTGCCGATCTCCAGTCCTGCCTCGGGTTCGGTTATCGAGAGCTTCCGGGGATTGATCTTGAGCGGCGCGAGCGGGATGGGCGCTTCGTACAAAGAGTCGTCCTGTTGCGAAAAGTCCCGTTTTTCGCCGGGATCGAACGCTTCCT
>JAFGOU010000484.1 GCA_016926315.1 Chitinispirillaceae bacterium | reverse complement strand
CTGCGTCACCGGGGTGAGCGGCAGCGGAAAAAGCACTCTTGTCCGCGATATCCTCGGCGGCAATCTCGCGGCGCTGCTTGCTCCGCGACGCGCCGTCGCTCATCACGTCACGGGCTGCGAAGCGATCACCGGCTGGGAGGCGATAGGCAGGGTGCTCGAAGTCGACCAGAAACCGATCGGCAAGACGCCCCGCTCCTGTCCGGCAACCTATGTCGGGTTCTGGGACGCCGTCCGCACGCTGTTCGCCAGAACGCAGGAAAGCCTTCTGCGCGGATACAATGCGGCCCGCTTTTCCTTTAACACCGACGAGGGGAGGTGCCCGGTCTGCCGGGGACAGGGCATCCGCAAAATCGCCATGAATTTTCTTCCCGACGTTGCCGTTCCCTGCGAATCGTGCAACGGGAAAAGGTTTACCGAAGAGACCCTTGCCGTCACCTTCAAGGGAAAAACCGTCGCCGACGTGCTCGCCATGAACATCGACGAGGCCCTCCCCTTTTTCGCGGCGCACCCCGCCGTCCGGCGGCCGCTGTATCTGCTGCAGGAGGTCGGCCTCGGCTACCTTACGCTCGGACAGCAGAGCCCTACGCTCAGCGGCGGCGAGGCGCAGCGCATCAAGCTGGTGACCGAGCTGAGCAAAGTCAATCCCGGCGTTTCCGAAGGCCGGTTCCGATTCCGGAAAAAGGCAGCCGGAAACCGCACCCTCTTCATCCTCGACGAACCGACCGTGGGCCTTCACATGGCGGATATCGGGTGCCTCATGACAATGCTGCACCGACTGGTTGACGCGGGCAACTCGGTCGTCGTGATCGAGCACAACCTCGACGTCATCAGCCAGGCCGACTGGGTGATCGATCTCGGCCCCGAAGGCGGCGGTAACGGCGGGAGGGTCGTTGCGGAAGGAACGCCGCGGCAGGTGGCGAAGCAACGGAAGCGGTCATTCACCGGTGAGTATCTGAGGCGGTACTGGGGGGAGAAATCAGGAGACAGAAAACAGAAGACAGGAGAAGGAAGGGAGAAGGCGGGAACACAGCGAAATCGACATCGGAGTCAAAAGCGGCGAAACCGGACAGTGAGAGGTCCCCTTTACGGCAGGTGCCGATAAAAAACCGCCTAACGCCCGAATTCAAAATTAAGAAGAAGCTGCACACCACCGCCGGGATACACTTTTTTCTCCGGCTGCTCCTTTGCATAGGGGTAACCGGGGGCCCATTCCTTATCAGCGTCCGTCTCCACGGCAACGCCGAAAATAAGACCTAAACCGAGATTGAACGGAGTGGCAAAGCGCCAGAGCCAGCCCGCATGGCCCGCAATAAAAAGCAGCTTGACCGACGTCTTCCACTCTTCACTGGGATACTCGTCGTCGATATTCTTTACCCCGCTCCATCCGAAGTCAAGGGAGCCGCCCAGGAACAGCCGATGGGGAATGGTTCCGAACGGGATATAGTGTTTATACCCCGCACCGGCCGCCCCGCTTCCCATTTTCATGTCCCATTCGAAGCCTTCCGTCGCAACGGCATTGTAAATCAACCCGAAGGCGGAGTGGCGGTAGTGCACGTCAATAAAAGATTTGGGGGCCACATTGATCTCGAATCCTGCATGGGGTCCGAAAAAGACTACTCCCAACGGGTCGATATAGATCATGAATTTACCCATTGAGTTGCTTAATGCGGATTTTTCGTCGACTTCGGCCGCTCTTTCTTCTCCGGCTTCCACACACTCACCGTTAACGCAGATTCTTTTTCCTTTGCAATCCGTATCCTTGGTGCACTGCGCTACGATATGGGTATTCACTGTTCCTATAATCAGTATAAGCAATAATCGTTTCATCACGGCATCCTCCCCCGTTCCTTAATATGGATTCAGCATGATTTCAGCCTGTCGGTTTGAAGCATCATTAGTATTAAAAAATTTTTTTGGATTGAAAGCCCGCATCTTTGTTTGATCAACCGGAATTGAGGATCGATTTCCGCCAAGAAGCGGGAAACGGCGCGACTGCCGGCCGGCCTTTTGAAAACGACCACCAGCATGCCGCCGTACCGGCCGATCGATTTCTTCCCCCTCTTTGATAGAAGAGGGAAAAGGGAGGTGTTGTCACAGGCACTCAAACCGCCCGTTTATTCCGGTGATCCTGTTAATTTCCAATACGGGAAATATCTTTTATCTTCTGCGGACAGGATACCTTCATATACATGGCTTTCGGGTTGCTGGTCATCTTAAACCAGGTAAGATACCATTCACACCCCCGCATCAGGTCCTCCTTGTTTCCGAACGCCTGCTGACACATTTTGCGTATGCAGTCCGCATTGTTTCCACACGTGCTGTGAAAACCCCCGTATTGCTGGCCGAGCGGTGCATTACCCCACTGGCGGGAACAGCCGTTAAGGGCGCCGACCCCCCCTCCGGGAATCAGCAGGTCGAAGGCATCGGTTCCGCCGTTCCCTATGTTGATAATCTGGACGATCATCTGCTTACCCTCAAGAGCTCCCTGGAAATCAAGCTGGAAGCAGTCGCCGCACTGGGTTCCCTGATTATTGAAAGCCGCCCATCCGTAGGATACTTTGCTGTTGATTTCGATCGGAGCGTAATCCCAGCATTGAAATGCGGGCCCCCCTTCGCACCCGCTTGCAGCGTTTCTATCATTCAGGTCGTTGTCGTTGATGTCGCATATTCTCATATTCGAATGCCACCCGCAATGCGGCTTGCAGCAGTCCCAGTACCGGGTGGTGGAAGCCATTCTCCCGTTCACGACAGGCGGAAGCCCTTCCTCAGAAGCCGCATTACTTTTTAATACGATATCGGGTAAATTGGTCGTATAAGAAAGAATAGTAATATAAGCAGTCTGGTAACCGTCTTTTTTGACTTCGAGCGTATCAATGACTTTAGACATGGCGGCGGAGCGTTCCGGCAATACCCCTTCCTGCCGCACTTCTTTTCCCGGGAGGGCACCGGTCCGGTTTCCGAGGTTTATGAACTTGTAAATGCCCGACGTACGTCCAATCTGCACTTTCACGATATACATCATGACGGGTACATTATCCGGCAGAATAGTTATTTGATACGCTCCTTCACCGGCTCCCTCTTTCGTCACCTTGCTGACCCTCTGGCCTTTTTTGTCAAATACTTCAACATATACCTTCCGCTGATTTCCGGGAACGTCGAATGAAAGAGTGCCATTACGGAATGAGATTGCAGTTACCGCCGGACCGGCCGGAAGAAAACGCGTTGAAGTCTTCATTTCGAAAAAAAACTTGCCTTCCCAGTCGGTGGTCTGCGACTTTTTAACGGTGATCAATCTCACCTGGGCGCCTTGAATGGGCTTGTTGTCTTTGTCGACAACCCGTCCCTTAAGACCGGTTTCCTGTCCGTAACCGGTTGAAAAAATGAACAGCAGCATCATTACGAAAAAAGGTACGGTTTTTTTTGTCATTTTTCACTTCCCACCGGATTTATGCATTGGTTTCCTCTATTATTATGGGTTAGTGTAAAAAAACCGGTTATTGGTTCCATAATTTTTACATTATTGCGGCAAATACCGGCTGTACCGGGGTGACTATCGAGGCACCCGTGCCATTTGAATCAATTAAAGCCCGGTCCGTGCCGTGAACCCTATCTATTTTTCTTCCTCCTCTGCAGCCGCCTTTGCCTCCTCCTCCTTACGTTTCTTCACTGCCTCCTCCGCCGCTTCGATCCTCTCCCGCATGCCGCCGAGCAGGTCGCTGTCGGGATTGTGGCCTATGCCTTTGATGGTCCACTTGCGCGCCTTGACAAACTCTTCGAGTTCGATATAGAGATTTATCAGATTGGCATACGATTCGGGAACATCGTGCCGTTTTTCGATCGCCTTGAAGTAGGCTTTTTCCGCATTGTCGATGTCGCCGCGTTTACCGTACACCGCGCCAAGATTGTTCCAGGCGAGGCTGTTGGCCGGGTCTTTTGCGACCACTTTTTTATAGAGTTTCTCGGCAGCACTGTCTTTTTCCTGCTGCTGCAACTCGACCGCTTTATTGTACCATACATCGGTACTGTCAAGCACTGCCACCGAATCAGCCGCTGCGGCGCCTTTTTTCTTCCGATAACGCAGTTCGATATCTTTATTGCTGATCGACGGGTCTATTTTACGGGCGCGCTCGTAGTATTTCCAGGAGTCTTCGACACTGCCCAGATTGTAAAATGCCACCGCGAGGTTGTATTGCACCACGGCGTTACCGGCATCGACACTGGAGAGCTGCAAATACCACTGACGGGCATCATCCCACTGTTTGAGGGAGAATGCCGCATTACCGGCCAGTCTGCAGACGTCAATACGATCGCCGCCCGATG
>JAFGOU010000483.1 GCA_016926315.1 Chitinispirillaceae bacterium | reverse complement strand
TAAACTGGACGCAACTGATCGAAAAACGTCAAAAACCGGTCCAGATGTCTTTCTTGTAAACTGTTTTAACCGGACACTACTGTATCATAACGTGAGGCAACAATGGAATTTTTATTAATAAGAGATATCTCTCAGCTTAAAAAACATGCCGGCAAAGACGGCGGGGACGAATTTTATATCCTGTTAAATTACGGCGGCAGATCGTCAAGACATATCAGCTACAGCAAAGCAAGCAATACTTTTTACATCCTAAATTATATTGACAGCAGCTACGCAAAGTTGACTGAAAAAGATATTTTTGATTCTAAAATAACAATGGTCGGGGATGCAATAAATAATAAATGCTTTTTTAAATACAAATCATAATTTGCAGAGATCCGCGATTTTAGTTGCCGCATCAGACACGAGAGACCTTGCAAGCACTTCTCTATTAAACCCCGGTATTAATTTCCATGTTCAGGTAAGCCGGTAACGCCCGCGTGATATGAAGTCCAGATAGCCCCTGTCGCGCAGAAATTGCAGCTGCTGACGGATTTTATCCTTTATATGCCTGTTTCCCTTATGCACCCTGCGCAATTCATCCTCAAAGATATAAACCTCTTCGAGCGTAAATTCTTTCTTCCCGAGCTTTTCGACGCAGCGCATGACATCAAGCAGCCACCCTTTTGCCGACATCTCCTTTCCTTCCCTTAAAAAAAGAGTCTTCTTCCACTCTTCAAGTACCTTTTCTTTCGGTTCAACGTGTTGTTGTTTGACAAAATATATCTTACCGATTTGCGGTATTTTTTCCAGAAGGATGTTCGAGCCGATCCACCCGCCCCGCCTTGCGTTTTCAGCAAGGGGTTTCCGCTTCTCGATAATCTCCGGCACAAAGAAATGTTTTGGTATTACAAAGAAATCAAGGACACGAAGGCCCGACATGCTGTAGTTCAGGATAAAAAGATTGGGATTCGTAACGCTCCGCAGCCGCTCCATCTTTGTACTGTACGCGCCGTCAAGGATTCTGGTCCCTATACTGTTTTGTTTGCTCTTCAATTCATAATCCTCGCGGCATTGCGAGCAGAAAAAATCCGCCACCGGCCGATTGTTAGGATACTTCTCGATCCGCATATACCCGCAGTTCGGGCAGAAAACCGATTTGTCAACCCAAAACTCGGACAAAACCCTCGCCCTCTGCGATCGGCTTTTATAACTCTCGGCAATTTGTGTATCAAAGGTCAATTTCATTTCTACCAAATCCTATCCTTGACACGCCGTGCATAAGCGTATACATGTTCAACATCAGGCCTGTCATAGACCTTTTTATTAAGAGCATATCTGCCGTTCCTGCCGGCTATTTGTTCAAATCGCTCCCCGAATTTATCTGACACGTATTCTTCGTAATGGTTATGTTCCGAATCTATCAGATAATCGAGTACAACCCTCAATGTTTTTAATGTCTTGGAAGACAATCCGAAGCTTATCTTGCGTCTATTCTTCATGTAAAACTCTCTTCGTCCCAGTAGAATTTCGCCATTAACTTTTCCGCCGCGTCAAGCTTCGTGTCTTTTAATCCAATTTCAACAAGACATTCCCTGTCCACCACTCCAAGACCGGCATCTAACGCTATCATATAAGCAGACTGGCCATCAATACCTTTATCAATTAACTTATCGGCCAGTGATTCCCTCGGATCAATCCGCTTTCTTGTCATAAGTTTATTGTTTTATGAACATATTCAATATAATTCCCGCTCCCTGCAAATGATCATTTGTCTACTATTAAATACCCCCTTGCCTTCGCGGAGCGGCCGGGCCGGAAGCCATCGGCGTGTTCGTGGAGCAGAAGCCATAAACGCTTTCCGCGGGTCGGGCATCGCCGCGTACCGCGGCGGATCAGCGAAGCGGACAGCTCGTCAAAAACCCTGCCGCCACGAGCGGACGTTTATCGCGCCCCGGCGCTGGCTGCCTTTTCCTCCATACACCACCGTGCCGTTTTTCGCCCTGTTCCCGGGCAGGTCGAACCACCAGTTCAGCGTATCGAAAAAGGAATCGCTGACGGTTTCCGACGCCTTTATTTCTACCGGCCACAGATATCTGCCGAGGTCCAGAAGCAGATCAATCTCCCTGCCCTTGCTGTCCCGCCAGAAATACACCGGCGGTTCGGCCAGCGCGTTGCAGAACGATTTTATGACCTCTGAAACGATAAAACTTTCGAAAATCCTCCCCTTTAAAGAGTGGAACGCGAGCTGCGATTCGTCCGCGATACGCAGCAGGTAGCAGAGAAGACCGGTATCCAGGAAATACAGCTTGGGCGTTTTAACGAGCCGCTTTGAAAAGTTCACGAAGTACGGCTGCACAAGTTTAATGATGCCGCTCATTTCCAATATGGAAAGCCATGATTTTATCGTCGGGAGCGATGCTCCGCAGCTGCTGCTGATTTCGGTGAAATTCACCATGTTCCCGGTCCGGGCCGCGCACAGCCTGACAAACGTGTCGAATTGATGCAGATTATGCACGCTGGTGACTTCCCGCACGTCCCTTTCGAGATACGTCGCATAGTAAGAGGACAGCCAGGCCGTCGCATCGATTTTCCGGCTATGAATGGCGGGATACATACCTTGAAACAGGATCTTTTCCAGAGTGTGTCCGGCCGGGAGCATGCCGCCGCCCGCAGAGCCGGTAGAATCAACCGGCACAGGCGTCAGGCCGTACCGTTCCGACAATGAAAAAGGAAGCAGGTTAACAATGGCGACCCTTCCAGCCAGGCTCTGGCTGATGGACGCGGCAAGCTGGAACTGGTGCGAGCCCGTCAGCACATAGTGTCCGGAACCGCCCAGTTCGTCTATATGCGTCTGCAGATACGACAGTATATCGGGGCACTTCTGCACTTCGTCGAGTATCACCCTGTCGGAGAATTGCCTGAGGAAAGCGCGCGGGTCTTTCTTCGCGAACGAACGCATGTCCATGTCCTCGAACGAAACATACGTATAACTCCCGAACACGCGTTTCGCCAGCGTGGTTTTTCCCGCCTGGCGGGGGCCGGTGATCCACAGGGCGGGGAACGAACGCGCCGTTTTTCCGAGCCTGTTTTCAACATGTCTTTTAATGGCATTCATGATTAAGAATATACATCAGCGCGTACAATTTTAAAATAATTATTTAAAATTGTACGCAACGGTTTTCCAAACCCGGGATCCGGCCATCAATTCCTCAGTCATTAAACCTTCATAAATGCCTTCTGCGGGTCAGGCAATGAACGCAGCGGGGTGATTTTGCGAAGAGGTTTTCTTCATCTAAATTCCAATTCAACGGATTGTTCCGGATATAGGTGCGGATTTCGACGCGGTAACGGTTACGATACGGGGCCATTGGGGGCCGGCTCATTTATGCGGATTGCAGGTAATGCTCATAATTTACATACATTCCATGAATGCTTGTACCTAACCCGTTCAAATATACCCCCATCAACGTCGGCCTCACGCCGTTTTCTGAACACTTGCGCACATAACCCCTGCAATGATATATTGATAGACGGCCATACCATGCACATCAATCATTGCTTTGGCATTTTAATCATTGTCGCCGGCGCGGCGCAGGCGCAGTGGATGCACGGCACCGTCAGGGACGCGGTCTCCAGAAGACCGATCCAGGGCGCCGCCATATCGGTCGTCGAAATCGAAAAAACCTGCACGACCGACAGCGCCGGCTATTACTACACCGGCCTTGTTCCCGCAGGGCTCTTCAACGCCACGATAGCGGCGCACGATTATCTCATGGCCTTCAGGAGAGTGATCATCGCATCGTCGAAAGGGCCGGGGATCTCCAGGATCAGGTTCAACGCAGGGCTCTACCATAAGTCCACCAACGCAGATACGATTAGGGGAAAGGCTTCGCTGACCTACCGGTTCCCCGGGCGGGGCGACATCGAGATCACCATAAAAAACGGCATCGGCAGGACGATAAGGACCATGTTCGACCGGAGCCGCGCCGGAGGGATGCGCACCTTCTCATGGAACGGCAGAGACGATGACGGCAACCTCATGCCGCCGGGCCGCTACCGGTGCAAGGTTTCGTCCGGAAGGCTGGTCATCATCCGTTCTCTTTACTGGGAAGGGGAACCCGCCGTGCCGCCTGCCGCTCTCCCTGCCAGGGAGACACCGGCGCAGCCCAAAGCGGAAGAGACTCCCGCACCATCCCCTGCAATCCCGGCTATGGACAGCACACAGACTCCAGAAGAATCCCCTCAAACGCCGGCAGAGTAAGCCTGACGATCCCTAAAAGTTTACGCAGGAAAAACCAATCGGCTGGTGATTTATTTCTTCGGGCCCGTATTATGTAACACTTTAATGAACTTCGCGAGTTTCTCCCTGTAAACTTTATCATCCTTGAGCTCCGTTGCCGTAAAACCGGCATACGCCACCGGCCTGTTACCGGCCACCTCTTCGCAGAGCGGCACGATCTTCTCCGCCCTGGTGCTGCCGGCCGTGATGATATAAGCGGTCTGTTTCATTTTGCCTTTGTTCATGCCAAGATAGGTCCTTATGGCCGGCGTCATGTTCCCGGCCCAGACCGGCGTGCCCAGCACGACAAGGCCGTAGGCACCGGGGTCTTTCTGCAGCGGCTCGATCTCCGTCTTGTTTTGTTTCATGGCGTCCCTGCCGCCCCCCAGAAATCCCCATACGCCCCTGCGGTTCTTTTTGTCAACCAGTCTCTCAAGGTCCGCATGCAGCGCCGCCGCAACGTCTTTGGCCGCCCGTTCGGTATTGCCGGTCCTTGAATAATAAACCACGAGGACCTTTCTCTCCTGCGCCATGGTATCAGCCTCCCCTGCCTGAACAGCACATGACACAACGGCCATTGCCACGGCCGCCAAGCAGAATATTTCTTTCATGTTTCCTCTCACGGAACGCGGTTGTACGAGGAGCACTTCCTGCAGTAGAACACGATGTTCCTGAACTGGCCCGGCCGGACATACTGCGCCAGCAGGTTCCCGCACCTGCCGCAAACATAGTCGACCGGGTCGGGAATTTCGCCCTTGCCGGTGACGACCGGAGCGGAAGCGTCCTGCTGAACAAGCACCGTTGCGGTGCTGCCCTCGGGCGGCGGCTCGATGATCTTCAACGCTATCTGCTGCATCTATTTCTCTCTCCCCTTCCCGCTGCCCGGGCCGCCTCGGCTTTTATGCTTTTTGTGGCGGCCGTCATGACGGCCGCGATCCGCGGCCTTAACTTTCACCTCTGCCGGCGGCCGCGCTTTTCTGGCGCCGTCCAGAACAACATAGCCGCCCGTTTTCAGAAGAAGGAACCGCTCCGAGCCGGGCTTGATGCCCAGGCGCTTTGCGACATAGCCCCAGCCCCTTTTCCGGTGCTTGTGGTACCTGACAATCACGTAATCGATCGGTCTGCCGATAAGAACCGACAGCCGTATGGCCAGGTACGCGTCGGCGGGCGAAAGCCGGTGGCGGCGGAGCAGAACATCGATCTCTCCCTGACCGGTGCCGAAATTCAGGCTCATGGACGAATAGAACGAAGGGAGGCTCCGCTGTGCTTCGACATTGATGGAGCTGAGGGCGATGTCGAAATCCTTATCGCCGGTGGTCGCGCTGAGCGCAAAGCTCACCTCGGTCTCCCCGTAAGCAGAAAACACCACCAGTGCAAGAGCGGTGAACAAAAGAATGGATTTCATAATTGATCTTCTTCCCTGTTAATTTCTTTCGCTGTTTTGATTTCAGTACATCTGAAGCCTGAGGGTACGGGTCACCTGCACCCCGTTTCAGCACACTCCCGGTAACCCGATACCCCCTCAACCGCCTTTAGCTAAAAAAGCAATCTTGATTTTTACTTTTATATCCCGAACATGACGGAGAGCCCTGCCTGCAGAGTGCTTATCGACCGCGCTGCTCCGATAAAATTGTCGGCATCGGTACCGGCCACCGGGTCCTTGGCATCGTTTAAATATTCATAGGAATCGTTGCGGGCGGGGTTCACGATCACTTCGAACTTCTTCCCGAAAAGATTCAACAGGTTGTAGGAGACGCTCAGGTCGAACGATATCAGGGGGCTCAGCTTGTAGACCACACCGCCGGAGGCCCCGACCCCGAAGCGCGCCGCGGACTGCATCTCATACGTACCGCTCGGAACCGCGGCGACGCCGCCGAAGTCCGTTTCGCCGCTTATCATATTGAACGCAAGGTTAAGGCCGACGTACGGTTTGAGGGGCACCATCGGGATGTTTATCATATATTCCGGCCCGAGTTTCACGAATACGACGTCCTGTGAAACCGTGATCTCCCCCTGCCCGCTTGCCTCGGCGTTTCCGCTGTTGCTGAGGGAGGCGTACCCTAGTTCCGCCCCGAGCTGGAACCCTGCCGCGCCCACCCGGCCCTTTGCGTGGAAATTCAGGCCTCCGGCAAGGCCGTATTTCGTCCCGCCGTAGTAATCAACGGTCGTGCCGCCGTAATCTCCCATCGGCATCTCATACGCCAGGCCGGCGCCAATCTGGAATTTCACCCCCTGTGAAAACCCTGTCAGCGGGGAAAACGCCGTCACCGCCGCCGCAGCCGCTGCCGCCGGTATTGACAAAAGAATGCGCTTCATAGGCGTCCCCCTTTTAATGGTGTGCGGTCCTGTCTGACCATTATAAATATAAGCCTTCTCTCCCGCCGGTATCAAATGATATAATCCCATTTATTCAGGATAATTATATATCTTAAACAGCGTTCTCCTCAACCCGGTATGAGACGACACTTTTTGAAAGGCACGCCCGTTACGCTGAAAAACAATTCTTCGCTGCTCCCGGCGATCCTGTTGTTTTTCCTGCTGAACTGCGTCTCCAACGATGACCCGTCCGGCCCGGGCAGCACGCCCGACGTCACGCCGCCGGCAAAACCGACCGGCGTTATTGCGCAGCCCGTCTTTTACACCATGAGTATCTGCGTTTCGTGGGACACGGCCGGCGCCGCCGCCGACCTGGCCTATTACACGCTCTACAACAACGACGTTGTTGTCGGCACGAACTCCCTGAACTCAATCTGCGACACCGGTCTCCCGATGAACACCGTATTCTGTTATAAAGTGACCGCAACGGACACCGCCGGCAATGAGTCCGACATGAGCGACATGGCGTGCGCCCAGATAACCGACATCATCCAACCCTCGGCCCCGGACATCAGCAGCGTTGAAGCTAAAAGCAACTCGAGCATAGAAATAACCTGGACCGCATCAACGGACAACGTGGGTGTCGCGGGGTATGTTGTCTACCGTGAAGGCGGGGAGTGCGGGCGGACGGCCTTTTTGACCTTTACGGACACCGGTCTTTCGTTCAACACGACCTATTGCTACACGGTGAAAGCCATCGACTCCGCGGGCAACCTGTCGGCCGACCAGCCGTCCGACTGTGCCGTCACCAACTTCGGTCACGACAGCATCGCCTGGACGTGCTCGACCGGGACGGCCTTTTATTACTCCTCGCCTGCCATAGGTTCCGACGGAACAATTTACGCAGGCACCAGCCAGAACCCCGCTCTTTACGCGGTGAATTCGGACGGTTCGGTAAAATGGACCTGTCCTGTCCCAAATCCGGTGTTCACCCCGGCGATAGCGGCCGACGGCACCATTTACGTGCAGGACAACACCAGCACCCTGTATTCGATCACTGCCGCCGGCGGCCTGAACTGGTCGCTGCCGTTCAGCAAATCCTACGCGGTCGGCCAGTGCGCGCCTGCGATAGGCCTTGACGGGACCGTATACTTTGCCGCAGATTCCCTTTACGCAATCAATCCGGACATGAGCATACAATGGGGGTTCTGGCCGCCGGGTCCGTACGAATTCATCACCGTCATTCATTCGTCTCCGGCCCTGGCGCCCGACGGCGCCGTCCTTGTCGGCGCGAACGGATGGTTTGAAGACTCCGCGGCGGGTACCGGCGGCTTTGCCGCTCTCCTCGCCGTTTCAGCCGCAGGAACGCTCAGGTGGCGGTGTATACTTGACGGAGCAGGTTATGTTTTTTCGTCGCCGGCCCTGGGCTCTGACGGCACCGCCTACATCGGCGCGGAGCAGGGCAGCGGCGGGGATTCAAGCTTTGTCTATGCAATAGACTCTTCGGGCGCGATCAGGTGGCGGCACGTTCTGACCGGGGGCAACGGCAGGACGGTCAGGTCGTCGCCGGCGATAGGAGCGGACGGGACCATATACATAGGGACAAAATCCAACCCGGATTCCAACGCCATGCTCCTGGCGCTGGACCCTGCGGACGGCTCGCGCAAATTCCGCTTTGTCTGCGAAACCGCGGGCGCCGACATCTACAGCTCGCCGGCTGTCGGAGCGGACGGCGTCATCTATTTCGGTTCTGAAAACGGGAACGTGTACGCGCTCAACCCGGACGGAACGGAGAAGTGGAGATACTACACGGGAAACGGCATCAACTGGAGCTCGCCGGCCATTGCCGCGGATTCGACCCTTTACATAGGGAACAACAGCGGGCATCTTTTCGCGGTGCGCACGACAAGCGCCGGGCCCGCGGCCTCGCCATGGCCTAAATTCAGGAAGGACGGCCCGAATACCGGCAGGTATTGACAAAAGGGAAGCCGCGCGCGGTTTCCCCTGCCTTCCGCCTTCAGTTTATCATCACCATGCCGCCCTGGACCTTGGTCATGGCCGAGCCGCTGATGTCGGTCATGGCGCCGTCGAGCTTGGCCTGCATGCCGCCCTTGAGCTCTATGTTCATGCCGCCCTCGACCTTGGCGTTCATGTCGGCTTTTGCTTCCACGTTCATGCCCTTGAGTTTCATGTCGGTCATGGCCTTGGCCTCCAGTCCTGCCTGCGCATCGATCGTGATGTTCGCGCCTTTTATCTCGATGTCCTGCTGGGCCTTTATCTCTATCTTCCCCTGCGAATCGAGAATGAGCCCGCCGTTGCCGTCAAGCGTCACCTTGTTCTTCTTGGCGCAGTCTGTCAGCACCATCGTCTTGCCGTCGTCGTCCATCTCCAGCGTGTGCCCGGCCTTTGACTGGATGATGACCTTTTTATTCTTATCGTCAAGTTTGACGACGTTCCCCTCCTTGGTCGCGATCACGACGCCCTCGGAGCCGCTCTTGTAGGTCATGGTGATGCTGTGGCCCGATCCGTTCCACCTGACGCACTCGTTCTTGTCGTCCAGCATGAGCTCGTTCTCCCCGGTGCTCTTGAGAGAGATCCGCTTGAGGTCGTCGTCCATCTCCAGCGTGTGCCTGGCCGCGGTGGTAAGCCTCGCCTTCTGCTTTTTGTCCGTATCGTCAAGCAGAAGCTCGTTGCCGCCGGCCGTGCGGATGATGTTCTGGGCCTTGTTGGCGCTGACCACCGGCGACATGGTATTGGAGTTCGGCACCGTGCCGAGTCCGACAGGCTTGCTGGGGTCGCCGTCGACGCACGCCCACACCATCTCAGTGCCCTCGTGCGACGGGAAATGCATGCCGTACTTCGCGCCCGCGTAGGGCTGGGCAAGCCGCAGGTATTTTGACGCCTCGCTGTTCTGCGCGTCGGAATTGTCGAACGGCATGCGCACCTTGTAGCGGCCCATGTCGTCGAGCGCGGCGTAGTCCGATCCCTGCGCTTCTATGAGCGCGGTCATGACGCCGTTGACTTTAGGTATGACAGCCCTTCTCTGCGGCGCAAAGGAGCCGGCCCGGTCGGCCGGCAGCGCCTGAAACGAATTCGCATACGAAATCACGTCGCCGGTGTGTCCGCCCGTGTGCGTTACCCTGCACAGCACGTACTCGGCGTTCAGGTCCCTGCGCCCGTGCTCAACAAGCGTGAACCTGCAGCCCGCCCGGAAACCCCGGCAGTCCGACGCGCCGTCCACCGACATCTGGCGCGTCGCGATGCGGTTAGACGCCACCTCCGCCGCGCGCTGTGCCTCGGTCACGTTCCTGAAACTGCCGCCGTACTCGTACACCGACCCCGCAACGCCGGTCTTGACCTTGTTCCTGCCCGTGAGCTGGACCTCGGGCGTCCGGTAATTGTAATTTTTCACCAGGACCTCCTGCGGCACGATCACCTGGCGGAAGGTGACCTCATGCACCGACTCCCGCGCCGTGGCCGCCTCGACCTCCATGAGACTTGACGGATTTCGGAATTTGAGCTTTGAAACGCCCTGAATGGACTGAAACGATGCGGGTTTGTCCGTGATCACGAGTTTTTCCTGCGATGAGCCGGGCTTCACCTGCGAAGCGGCCACCGCGGACTCCTTCCAGTAATACCAGATGCCGGCCGTTTCCATGAGCCGCGAGATGAAGTTGAGATCCGATTCCTGATACTGGAGCACGTACTCCTGCGCCGGGTAGTTCTGCGACAGGTCAAGCTGGTAGCTGTTCCGGAACCCTGCCGTGTCCAGGACGTCCCTGACTATCTCCGGATACGATTTTTTCTGAAAGATGCGGGTCTGGTGCTGATAGTCGAGGAGCGAGAGCCGGGGCACGAGCGTCACCTCGTACGACGCCTGGTCGACGTTCGTGCCGAGGAACCTGAACTGCTCCACGACCCCGGAGTACGGGCAATAGTCGCCTTCCCGGAAAATGAAAAAAGCGGCGGGTTTGTTGATGACGTCCGCAGGGTCCACATCGTGCTTCGATGACCGCAGGAGGATCGAAAACCTGTACGGCTCCGAAACCGCGTCCGTGCCCTCGAACCTGAGCACGCTGAAGGTCTCCTGCGGCAGTCCGCAGGAAAAAAAGAACTGCGCTTCGTTTGCTTTCCTCTCGTTCGGCATCATGGCGACCTCCGGTTGAACATCGTCTTTATTGATCAATACTTCTTGAGTACACGATTAAAATACAATTCCGTAAATATGCGTATGGATGAAATACACGTGCCGGCGCACGTATGCTATTTTCAGTTCATCGCCGAGAATATCTTTTCATGGTTCCTGATGGAGGCGGTATGTCCTTTGCGAAGTTGCTTGCTTTCTGCCTTTCGCCGCTGTTCCTTGTCTGCCTTGACGTCCCCAGGCCCCTGCTCACGGACGCACAGCCGTATTCGTACGCCTTTTCCGGCGTCTCGCGCGAAAAACTGTTCGACGCCGCGTCTGCCGTTCTCAAGGCACAGGGATACGACATCGCCTCGGCCGAAAAGTATACCTGGACGATTACCACCTACGAACAGCGGCTGCCGCTCACCGACCAGGACTGCGACTGCGCGACCGACGCCGGGATCGTCTACTATAATACGAAGAACACCACCACCGAGGTCGTCCTGACGCTCTCAATTTACGCGGACCGCATCGTCTTCAAGAACAACATCATACGGAAATTCATCACGCCGGAGGAGGGGTACGGCAAGAGGTTCTACTGCGTTTCAAAAGGTACCATAGAAAACGACCTGTTCCGGAAGATCTCGTCAACGGTGCAGGGCGGGTTCTGAGCCCGGCGCGGAGACCGGGGCGGCAGGCGCTCTAATTTGTCCGCAAGAGGAGGTCATATCCGCTGCGATATGGCCGCCGAACGCAACGCGGCATGCGCCTTTTGCAGCCAGCCATAGCAGAAAAGGAATGTTTAGTGGTGCCCTGAAATCAAATAAACCGCGCCGGGCTTACGTTGAAGATTTGCGAAAGCTGCTTGGCGATCTCCTTGCTGATGCCCCGCTGTCCGTTTTCATAATCGGAAACGCGCTTCGCGCTTACGCTTATCTTCTCTCCGAGCGCAGCCTGAGACAGGTCATGCGCCTCGCGCAGGAGCCTCAAAAACACCCCCGGTGTCATTTCCTTATCAAGTTCCCTGGCCAGATCGGTCTTGTCCCATTCGATATACTCCTCATCGGAAGGGCGCACCACGTAATGAGAATAACGGTTCTCGATCTCGTGGATGATCCTCTGCGGCGTCCTCGGCTTGAACATCAGGTTAATAGGGCGCGTTCTCACGGCTACCGGCATAATACACCTCTATGATGATTGTGTTTTTCTCATGCCGCCAGCAGGCGACATAATGATACGTTAAATGACAATGATACTCGTTGTCACCCAGTTTACTGTAGTTCTGCCAGCCATGCGGCCCCGAAGCACCGGCATCGGTAAGCACTTTGACCAGCGCATTGAATTTCAATTGTACGGCACGCGGCAGAACTCTGATATTCTTAAAAACCGATTTCCTGACCACCACGTTATAGGTCATAGTTAAATATACCCCATTTTGGAGGTTATGTCAATATTTTTACTTCGGCGCCGTTCAAATTACATTTCGCTCAATAAATCCATTTACTCTCAAGGCTGTCAGTCAAAAAAAATGATTTTAAAAGAGCATTTTTTTAACGAGAATATAGGGCTTTATATTCGTTTTCTTTTTTCTTTTCATCATACGATTCATGGAACCACATAACAACCCGGATTCCGCGTTTCTTATTACCGCCGTATCTTCCGGGCAAGACTTCAAAGTCAATAACTGCCTTACCTCCGCCGAAAGTAATACCTATATCATCAGGATCGGGAAGTGTGTTTTTCCATGTATGCACATGCTTTAATGATTTGTCGGGCATTCTCCTTCTCAGGTAAATGTTAAAATGATAGGGGTGAGTTAATATGCCTGTCGATTTGACGCGCTCCAAGAAACGGGTTTCATTTTCACAATCAATAAGTTCACACCAATTTTCAAGATCGTCGTTGCGGCATGTCTCTTTAACAGGTCTGTTCATAATGATACAGTATATATTGTTGCTGCTATATTTAGTTTTGAATAAAATATATTTGACAACATAGAATTTTCAAAGAACTCCAATGGAACAAGGCGCCTGTAGATTATGCAAGGACTCTGGTCTTTTACAACGTTCCCATAGCATCCCCAAAGCGTTCTTCACTCCGATATATTAGCCGAAGGTTCTGTTTGCTGAAGCTAAAAAAATCAGACAAGATTTAACTCGCTGTGTTCACGCCTGCGAACGACTGGAGGCGGGATGCTCCACGCGAATGGTTTTCCTGCCGGGTGCCGAAAACTATGTGAATGTGTTCCTAATTATCAATTCACAAACTGTGAAAACTATCTTTAAAAACCGCAAGAAAAAGGTTGAAATGTCCGGGATTTTGCCTTATATTTACTTAAAGGGGAGAGATCTGCAGTAAAAGGGGGCATTATATGATATACCGTCATCGTCCATCATCAGAGACTTTTACAACCGCGGCTTGCGCGCTGATGGCAGCCGCAACCCTGGCACACGCCGACTTTGTGACCGATACCATTCCGGCCGGTACCAATCCCTACGCCGTGGCCGTGAATCCGGTGACCAACCGGACCTACGTGGCCAACTACGGAAGCGGAACGGTCACGGTCATTGACGGCTCGATAAGCGATACCATAGCAACTATTACAGTAGGCTCCAGCCCAAGAGCCATTGCGGTCAATGGACTGACCAACAAAATCTACGTGGCGAACTTCATGGGTTCCTCGGTCTCGGTCATTGACGGTTCCACGAACACGGTGACCGCGACCGTGACCGCGCAGACCTTCCCGAACGCCATAGCGGTAAATCCTGCGACGAACAAGATCTACGTTACCAACTACGGCAGCGCCTCTGTTACCGCGATCAACGGCGCTGACAACAGCACCGCTGCCGTCCCTGTCGGGCTCGGCCCCTTTGCCGTGTGCGTGAACCCGGTGACCAATAAAATCTATGTGGCGAATTCCGGGAGCGACAACGTGACCGTGATCGACGGGGCGACCAGCGACACCGCCACAATCGCTGCCGGCAATACGCCCTGCGCCATAGCCGCAAACACCGTTACAAATAAAATCTATGCGGCAAACCAGGACGATAACAGTGTCACCATCATCGACGGCGCGACGAACGCCACGACGACGGTCGCCGTGGGAACGAGCCCCTGCGCAATAGCCGTGAACCTGGTGTCTGATACGATTTATGTGGCGAATTCGGGAAGCAACAACGTGACCGTGATTGACGGCGTAAGCGGCACCGCGGTTGCGACCGTTTCGGTCGGCACCAATCCCGTGGCCCTAACAGTAAACAGTTTAACGCATAAAGTTTACGTGGCGAATTACGGGAGCAATAATATCAGCGTGATTAGCGAAAGTACGCTGACCGCGACTTTAACAGCCGGTTCGAACCCCAATGCGGTAGCGGTGAATACGATAACGAACAAGATTTATGCGGCGAATTACGGGAGCGGTAACGTGACGGCCGCGGATGGAGCACGCGTCGATGGCATTTTTTTATACACAGACAGCCTATCACGCCTCGTAGCCGTAAACTTAATAACTAATAGAATCTACATAGTGAGTTCTGGGAGAAACTTCGTAAGCGTGTTCGATGGCGTCACCAATGGTTTGATTGATTGGGTGGCAATAGGAGGGACAAATCCCCGTGCCATTGCCTTGAACCCGGTAACCAATATGATATATATAGCAAATTTTGGAAGCGATAACGTAACAGTAATCGATGGCGCCACGAATGGTACAGCCCCTGTTGCTGCGGGGCAGGAACCTTGTGACGTAGCAGTGAATCCTGTTACCAATAAAATCTACGTGGCGAACCTTGGAGACAGCAGCGTTACGGTGATCGATGGCGTCACGAACACTAAAACCGGCACCGTGGCAGTTGGGGGGGGGCCAGTAGCCATAGCTGTGAATCCGGTGACCAATAAAATCTACACGGTGAACGAAAGCACCAGCAGCGTAACGGTGATTGATGGCACTACAAACGGGACGACGACAGTACCCGCCGGATGGGGTGCTCGTGCCGTTGCTGTAAATACAGCTACAAATAAAATCTATGTAGCGAACGCTATAGATGACAATGTTACGGTGATTAACGGGCTTACGAACGATACGACCATCGTGCCAATGGTATCAATCCCTGCCAAAATAACTGTAAATCCGGTAACAAATAAAATCTATGTTTTAAATCAAAGTAGTAATGTCACAGTAGTAATCGACGGTGCCTCGAACGATACGACCATCGTGGAATCAACAGGAGGTAATGCCGTTGCCGTAAATCCGATTACAAATAAAATCTATATAGCGTCTAACTTCTCACCCCCTCGTGTCACGGTAATCGACGGTGCCTCGAACGGAAAAACTACCGTGGGAACTGATATAGCTCCTAGCGCAGTAGCAGTGAACCCAATAATGGATAAAATCTATATAACGACCGGAGTTGTTACTGAAAAACGCAGTAGGGTGATTTATACTTCTGTAAATTTCAATACAAAACTCGAGACTTTTTTTGACAGTCTTGCCGGCAATGTGACAAATCTTGCCAGGCCTAGTATAACCGGGATGTCGGTCAATTTTCTGAGACCCGGCCATACCGGTGGTATCTCCGGCATCCTAAGCCGCATGAATACTGCCCAGTTCGCATGGAATAATGCCTCAATTACTGCAGGAGCCGGCACTGGCATTGTTTTATGGACATGGGTATGGGGTGCAGACTCGCTTCTCTGGGGAGAGAACCTTCTGTGCGCGGTCGCCATTGACTCCCAGATCGCGACAATAAATAACAACGGCATAGGTACTCCTTTTGCAGGAAATGTGGCTGTTTATCCGGTTTATCGCGTAATGCAGGTTCCAGGAACCCCTGTTCTTCCCAATCCACCCACACTTGTTTCACCGTCCGATAATTCTATTGGCCAGCCCACAACGGTGACATTGGTATGGAACAGTTGTGCTGACGTATCTTCATATTCCCTGAGAGTCTCATCAATAATTTATGTCGGCGGCCTCACCGATACTTTCTTCGTTTTAAGCGGTCTGACGAACGATACTACCTATTATTGGAGAGTGAATGTCCTGAATACCTCGGGCCATATAAGTGCATGGTCGTCTCAATGGAGGTTTAGAGTTGGAATGCCTCCCCCCCCTTCAACACCGACGCTTTCTTCCCCCTCGAACGGCACGCTCGGCGTCAGCACCAACCCGCTCCTCTCCTGGAACGCGGCGGAAAGGGCTGCGTCTTACACGGTTCAAGTCTCGACCGATACCAATTTTACAGCTCTCATTGCGGATGACAGCGGAATAACCGCCACCTCCCATACCGTCACCGGGCTTTCGTCCTTTGTCCTCTACTACTGGCGCGTAAAGGCGGTCAATGCCGGAGGCACAAGCGGCTGGTCATTGGTCTGGAACTTCATCACCGGTTCCACCGCTGTCCTGCCGTTAAACCCCTCCGCGCCCCGCGCGTTTTCAATTTCCGGCTCTTCCGGCATTGTGCGCTATACCCTGCCGGTCGCCTGCCGCGTGGTACTTAAATACTACGACCTGCGGGGCAGGCTTGTCGCAACGCTCGTGAACAGCGCGCAGGGGCCCGGCTATTACGTTTTGTCAACAAAGAATGCTTTACCTTCCCACGGCGCCTATATCCGCATTTTCGAGGCGGGAAGTTTTATCAAACGAGAATTAGTCGCGGCAGCGGGAAAGTAAACGGGGAACAAGAGCAATAATTGCCGTTGCGTGAGGCAAGCGGAGGGCGGCGAAGCCGGTCGCGTAAGCGACCGACCAGCGGGTAGCCCGGAGCCACGCCGACCC
>JAFGOU010000045.1 GCA_016926315.1 Chitinispirillaceae bacterium | reverse complement strand
GAAGCGGCGGCGGAAGACAATGCCACCCGGTTGACTCCCTCGGGGTTCGTCGCGCTCCGCGAGGGAATGGTGGTCAAGGGGCAGCCCGACCGTGTTTTCGAAAGTTCCGCCGCAACCGACCGGGTCTGGATACAGGAGATGTATACCGGGCTGTCCGTGGCCGCGGAACTGCTCCCGTTTCCGGTGACCGGTACGATCGGGTTCGAGATGCGGATCTGCAACGAATATCCCCGGAGAACCAACGATCTCGGGCTTTCGCGTAGGCTCTACTATTATCCCTACCTCTCCCGCGCCGACCTTGCCTGGTCCGTGGGCGGAACGGAGGACCCGCTTTTTACCCTCTCCGCCGGGTTTTTCCCGTTCAAGTACAATAACGACGCGCGCAATCTCGGCGAGTATCTGTTCCGCAGCGGCACCTACCCGCAGTACATCCTGACGGAGTTCGATTTTCCCATGGCGCGCCTGCTGGGCGTTCGCGCCGGCGGCAGCGTGGGGGAAACGTTTTCCTGGGACCTGCTTCTGACAAGCAATCAGGAGTGGACCGCGCTGGGCGACCTCAACCTCATCGGTCTCGCCTCGTATACACCGCACCCGGTGCTCGAAATCGGCGCGGGCGCGGGGGCGTACAGTATCGTTTCGGTCGATAAAGACGCCACGACGCCTAAAACCGCGAATACAGCGTATCTGGACAAAGGGGATACCTCGTATTCGTATTATACCTTTGCCGGGACCAAGCTTATGGGGCGGGTCGCTCTCGACCTCAAGGCGGTGCTGCCGTGGGACGTTTTCGGCCCGGAAGACCTCAAGGCGTATGCCGAAGTGGCACTCCTGGGAGTAAAGAACTACCCAGCAAGCATGAGTACCTTCATCAGCGACAGCCTCATCTACGCGGTCACCGATTACAGCAACATGCTGGAGCGGCTGCCCATCATGTTCGGGTTCAACTGGCCCACCCATCCGCTGGCGTCGTACGCCCTCGCACCGGCCGTTTTTGCATATTTCGATTCGCCGGAGCCTGACTTCAGGTCGATTGCCATGGGCGGATCGGGAGTGGTGGCCGGAGTCGCGCTCTGGTGGCTGGAGCGTTATATAGGGAAAATCCTGCGGCTCGACCTCCTGAGCATTCAGGCCGAGTGGTTCGCCAGCCGCGCCCCCAACGACATGAGCCCGCTGGTGTTCGACAACCAGCCCATACAGTTGTCCAGTTTCCGAGACATGAGCTCCAGTTATCATGCGCGCGACTATGAAACCGACGACTGGAAGTGGAGCGTGTATGCCCGGCGCACCTTTGCCGATCACTACCAGATCACGGCCCAGTGCGCCCGTGACCATCTGCGCTGGTACCGCATGAGCTTCAACACCCAGGACTGGGAGGAAGCGCTGCGCAAGGGTGACGACTGGTACTGGACGGTAAAATTCGGCTATCTCTTTTAAGGAAGGAACGTCATTCCATGACCACGATTTTTCGTACCGTGCTGTTCTGTCTGGGAACCCTGATCGCGCTTTCCGGGTGCGACGTTCCCGGAAGGGTCGGCATTCCGGTGCCGGTGAACACCGTCGTCGACTCGAACAGCGCGAAGTTCTATCTGTTTACCTATTTTATCAACGCCGAAGAGAGCAGGGGCGCCCGGCTGGCGGTTAGTTCCGACGGCGTCAATTTTCACCGGTATGTCGACGGTCAGCCGATCATGACCCCGCTTGTCGGCGTGGGCAAGCTGATGCGTGACCCCACGATCCATTACGACGCCCGCGCGCGGAAGTTTCACATGGTCTGGACCTGCGGATGGAACGAGACCGGCATCGGTTACTCCTCGTCAACCGATCTCAAAAACTGGACGCCGCAACAGTTTTTGCCCGTGGGCAGGGACATCCCCGAATGCGCCTGCTGCTGGGCGCCGGAGCTTTTTTACGACGAAGCCAGCGACAGCATGATGATTTTCTGGTCCACCGAAGTCGGCCAGAACGGCAAGCGGCTCTACTACGTGATGACCAGGGATTTTCAGACCTTCAGCGATCCGGTGAAGTTTTTCGATCCCGGGTATACGGTCATCGACGGCCAGATCATAAAAGCGGCGCCCGACAAGTTCATCATGTTTTTCAAGGACGAGCGGACCGCGCTGCAGGCGAAACGGAAGGCGAAAAACATCCACTATGTGACCGCGCCGTCGCCCCGGGGGCCGTATCCCACTTCCGATGCCGGCGTGTCGCCCGGCATCACCGATGTCGGTTACGAGGGACCGTGCGCCATACTCATGGGCGAGGAGGTGTGGCTTTACGCCGATCCGTTCGCCGATTTTGCCGACATCTCCCGTCTGTTCAAACTGAAACTGGCGGAGGTTGAAAGCACGACGGCGTTCTGGCCTCCCGGGCCGACGCTCATGACCGCGTCGGGTCCTTTTTTGTGGAATCACGCGAGCATCATCGAGATCCCGCGGAAGTATGCGTTGCACCTTGTCTTCAACAAACCGCTGTAAAACCGTGGAGATGCTTCGTATGATTGCTGCCGGACCGTCGGATGAAGCGAGGCCTGTCCAACGGTCCGCCACGACGCCGCGGCGATCGCGGGTTCTGGCGCTCGTGGCGCTGCTCTTCTGTGTCCCGGGTGTCAGCGACGCTTTCCAGGTGCCGCTGGCCGACGGCTGGCGGTTTTATTTCGCCGGGAACGACACCGCCGCCTGTTCGCGCCGTGATACCTTCCCTGCCGGTCCCGCGGTCTCCCTGCCGCATGTTTTTCCCGCCGCCGATACCAGCGGCCGGCCAATCGAGGGGGTCGGCTGGTATTTCAGGGACCTTCCCATGGTCAGCGCGTATGCCGGAAAGTCGCTTTTTCTCGATTGCGGCGGAGCGTGCCTGCGTGCGGACGTGTTTGTCAATGGGAAACCGGCGGGGAAAAGCGCCTTTCCTTATCTGCCGTTTCGCGTCGATCTGACGCCGGTTCTGCCAAAAAAAGGGAGCGTGCGGCTGGCGATCAGAGTCGACAACCGGTTGCGTGAACGGGAAGTTCCCGATACCCGCGCCAACGGGTGGTGGATGCACGGCGGTCTCGACCGGGAGGTAGCGCTTTCGGTCCTGCCCAAAGCGAGGATCGACGGCGCGAGCGTCCGCACGGTCCACCATTCAGGAGATACCTTTGACCTGCATATCAACCTTGCGCATGCCGCACCGGCCATGTGGGACAGCGTCACCATCGCGCTCGCGGAGCTGCGCGGCGGCCGGCCGCTTTTTACGGCCCGAATGTCGGGAACCGATACGGTCCTTTGCCTCGGCGGTCTCAGGGCGTGGAGTCCGGAATCGCCCGACCGATACCGCATCACACTCGTGCCGTATTTCAAGGGAACGCCGGGCGACACCGTGCGGCTCCTGCGCGGCTTCTGCCAGCTCACCGCGCAGGGTCCCCGTTTGTTCCTCAACGGAAAACCGGTCTATCTGCGCGGCATGGGCAGGCACGATTTCCTTGGCGTAAAGGGGCCGCTGCTCACCCGCCAGGAGCGGCTCCGCGACCTGCTCGACCTTAAGGCGCTCGGCGTCAACTTCCTGCGAATCGCCCACTTCCCGCAGCATCGCGATGTGTATGAGCTCTGCGACAGCCTTGGTATCCTGGTCATGGACGAGATGCCGGCCTGGAAAACCGACGCCGCGTTTCTCGGCAGTTCTGAAGGCCGCGCGTACGGCGCGGCGTATATGCGGGCGCTCGTGAAGGCGCATGGAAATCATACCGGTATCTGCCTCTGGTCGATAGGCAACCAGTTCGCGAGCTATAAGGACCCGGTAGCCCGGTTTGCGGAATCCGCGACAAGGGCGACTAAGACGGCCGACCCTTCCCGCCTGGTCACCTATTGCAGCTACTACTATCTCTGGGACAAAGGGTTCCCCCATGTGGACGTGATTTCGCTCAACGAGTATTTCGGGTGGGAGCTTGGCTCGTTGCCCCTGGTATCGCTGATGCTCGACAAAGTCCACTGCGACTGGCCGGGCAAGCCGCTGATCGTGTCCGAGTTCGGCGCACAGGCAGGGTTTGGCATACGCAACCCGCAGCCGCAGCTTGCCGGCGTATTCAAAAGCGTGCTTGCCAAGGACCTGAGCGAGGAGCACCAGGCACTGTATCTGCAATCCCACATCGACACGATCTGGAGCAGGCGTTCGTTTGTAAACGGCATGGTGGTGTGGGCGTATGCCGATTATCGGGCCCACCTCAACAAGGCCCGTTCCGCTGATATGCCGCCCGGGCTCAACGCCTGCGGCATCGTGACCGAAGAACGGAACCCGAAGTGGTCTCATGACGCGGTCAGGGAGCGCTACCTGATGATACGTTCGTGCTTTGAAGCGGAGAACGCTCGGGAAACCGGCCGGCGGAGAGCGTCCCGGTGATTGACGCGGACGTTAACCGAGCGTCAGGGAGGCGTATGGCGCAGGCGCCGTTCATTTCCGTCGTCCTGTCTGTTTACAATGAAGAAAACGCCATCGGTGTCCTTCTCCGCGAGATCGGCGATGTGTTCGCGTCCGCCATCGATCGCTCCTATGAGGTCATCGTTGTTGACGACGCATCTCTTGACCGGAGCGTGGAGGCCGCCTGCGGGGTCGCAGTCGAACAGCGTCATGCGCTGCCCCTGCGGATCCTGACCTCCGACCGCCGGTCCGGTCAGTCGGCCGCGCTCATGCGCGGAATGACCGCCGCGACCGGGGAGCTGATCGTCACCATGGACGCGGACCT
>JAFGOU010000482.1 GCA_016926315.1 Chitinispirillaceae bacterium | reverse complement strand
GTACTGGCCGCCTATCCCGTCTACCTCGCGGTAAACTATGCCGTGACCCGCCACCTTGCCTCCTGGGGTGAACGGCTTGCCGATCTCGAACGTCGGGGTCTGCTCTCAAAAGAGTTCGGCGCGGGATGGCAGGACGTGCTGGCGGGCGAGTCCATGGACCGGAAAGCCCGCCGGATTACCGAAAACGATTCGACCGACACCGCCGGGCAGGTGACGGTGGTTGACGGCATTGCGGTCAAGGACTACCCATCCCTTTCAATCATCGACCGGCTCAAGGAGATCAGGCAGTACTCGAATTCCATCCGTATCCTTGACCGCGGCGGCATTCCGCTCGCGGTCATCAAGACCGACCACCGCCGCGCGCGCAAAAACAAGTTCCCACCAACCCTCATCACCGCCCTCATCGCGGCGGAAGACAAGAACTTCATGACCAATACGCTCGGCTTTGAGTTCGGCAGTTTTGTCCGCGCGGTCGGACGGGCCGCGATCAACTCACTGTTAAGGCTGAAACCGCAGCGCATGCGCGGCACCTCCACGATCACCCAGCAAGTCGCGAAGCTCTTCATCTCCCGGCTCGACGCGACCGGCCACCGGCTCGTCAGCCGATCGATGCACCGCAAACTCCGCGAACTCCGCCTCGCCGCTGCCATACGTAAACTCTACGGTCCCGATGACATCCTCGAAGTGTATCTCAACCACTGCGTAACGAGCGATTACGGACTGGTCGGCTACAAGGACATTGCCGCCGGGCTCTTCGGAAGGGAGCTCGGGCAGCTCACCGACGCCCAGTGCATCTACCTTGCCCGCATGGTCAAATGGGGGCGCAACGTGCGGCCGAAAATAACGGCGCAGTGCAGAACCGACATGCCGCGCATGGGAGCCGCGCTCGGCTGGGACGACGCGAAACAAAAACAGGTGCTCGCGCAGATCGACTCCCTCACCTTTTCCCGGCCGAAAAAAGTCGACGCAGTATACGGATCGCTCGTGGACCTTGCCAACGAGTTCTGGCTCCAGACCCTTAAAAAAACCGGCCTTCCCCGGGAAGAGGTCGCATCAATGGACCTGATCGCCCCCAATTCGCTTATCAGAAAGAAAGGCACGCTCGATATAACGCTGACGATCGACGCGCCGCTCCAGAAGGCGTTGGAGGCTCTGGTCAACGGGAGAGGTTACGGGCCCGATACCACCATTCTGCGTGAACGGTGCGTGGCAACGCAGGCGACCTCCGTGACGCTCGCCGCGCCTCCCCGTGATACGGCACCGACACCCGGTATCCTGCACGAACCGATCGATGTTGCCGACCCGTCTTCGGCAACGGTCATTAGCCTCAACGCGGGTGACAGCGTGCTGGTGTCGGTGACCTATAAAAAAACGGCGGAAAACCGCTATCGCCGCACGGAAAAAACATTTATCCGCAAACCGGCGGTCGTAAACGGTCAATATTTCGCTTACGCGATCATGGACTCCCGTTCGGGAGAGCTGCTTGCCTATTATTCGAAGGACCGGTTGGGGTCGCGTCTTTCCTGCCTGCTTAAAAACCGCACGCCCAACGGTTCTTCGCTCGCCAAGCCGGTCCTGAACGCCCTCTGTTTCGACCTTGGCGTATTCAAACCCTACAGTCGCTGGAACGACAGCGTTGAAGTCGGCGACGGCGTACCCTGGAAACGTTCGCTGCACTACGTGCGCGGGAAAGCGGTCGGCGTGGTATTTGCCAACAGCGCGGTGCGCAACAAGGGGTACACGGTGCACAACCATCACAACATTTTCGAGGGATGCAACTACGTGTTCGACCTGCTCGCCACCTCGAACAACATTCTCGGTGTCGAAACCGCCTACCGTCTTTCCCGAAAGCTCTTCGACGGGAGCGGCGACATCGCCGAGGACGCATTCCCCCTTGTCCAATTCAGCTACCGTATCGGCGCATTTTCGCGCATCAAGGATTCGCTCCGGCTCAAAACCGTGACCGGCATCCGCGCCTATAAGGAGCTCACCAGGATCGTGGGCATGGACGTCGATTCAATGACCAGGGCGGGCAATCGCGCCCTCGGGTCCGACAGCTCCTATTCGGTGGCGCTCGGAACCCTCGAACTGTCGCTCTACGAGCAGCTGCACCTGTTCAACGCGCTTTACCATAACGATCTGATCGAACGACCTGCCGGACATCCGACGCTCGTGTTGAAGTCCGCCGTGCTCAACGGCGATACCGTGACGCTCTCCGATACGATCAGGAGGTACCACCCCTTTGCAGAGACGAATAATCTGCGGCCGACCTGGCTCGGGCTGCACAAACGGCTGGTCGCCAATCCCGCCGACGGCCTTGCCGGCTACGATATTCAGTTTTCCGGGTCCGGGGCCAATCCCGCGTTTTCGGACGCCTTCGACCCCGAAGTGCTGTTTCTGGACGAACCGGCATCGAATTACGCAAAATCCGGCACCTCCGACGACGTGATTACGCCCTTCAACGCCCCGCCGGGAAGCAAGGCGCGCACCAATTACGGTCTGTGGAACGCCGTCATCAGGATCGATCTCGCGTCCCTTGCCGGAAGCGGCGGCGAGCCCGACGTGCGCGACGTCACCGTTGCCTGTGTCGGCGAGTGCAACCAGAAGTACACGGGTGAGCGGGACGGAAAATCCCTGCACAAATTCCTTACCGCGGGCCTGCTGAAAAAAGCGGGTATCGCCTGTGCCGACGGTTTTTACAAACGCTACGAGGCGTATCTGCGAAAAGTCACCCCGGCAGACGAAGATTGCGGCACCGGTGTGGCAACAACCCCCGATTTCGGCGCGATTCTTGACAGCAGAGGAGACTGAGAACAGTAGTATCAAATACGGATTCACCATTCCGCAATCAATAATCTGCCGACACCGAGAGTCCCCATTCATGATGGGTAACGTAGCAGTCAATCACCACGGGAAGGCCGGGGGGAAGCATCGACGCCCCGAAACTGATGTTGTGAACCGCCTTCAGGTCACGTGCACCCGAAGCCACGATTCCGGGAGCGTGCTGATAACCGGCGCGGATAAAAATGTCCCGCATCATATGCACCTGCAGGCCGGTGTGAATCGCGTACCGCTCCTTCATGGCACGGTCGAAGAGACCGTAGGTCCTGACGTCGAACGGAATGGAGAGCGAAAATCGTCCCCCCGGATTGCCGATTCTGAGGTTCCAGCCGATGGCGACGACCGCGTATCTTCCGGCAACCCAGCCGCGGTATGCCGCATATCCCGCGTCATACGTCTCTTTGGTATCGACGATCGTAACGGTGTCGCCTATCGTGCCCGCGGTATCGACGCTTCTTACCGGATGCGGCCGCTCAACGCCCCAGCTCCAGGCAACAACATTTTTAACGGCTATGCCGCAATCGAGGTGCGATGCAAACTCCGGTTTGAAAACACCGATGTCCGCCCTGATGCGATTTTCCCGGAATATTCCGGATTCGGGAGGCACGCTATGCGAAACAACCTCATCCGGGTGACGATTTCTTCCCAGGGTATCGACGTAGGACCGTACGGTGAGCAACGTGTCAAGAAAGCGCGTCATCCACCGCGCATGGTCATACCGGACATTAACCCCAATGTCAAGAGGTCCTCTGGGGTCGGCTCTCCGCCACACCCGCCTGCAAAACGTGACATTCGCCTCCTGCTCAGCCAGTCCGAAACTCGATGACAGCATCCGCACCTGTGCGGCAACCGCGTCCTGTTTTCTCGAATACGACAGACCCGCCGGCAGCACATACCGGTCGAACAGCGAATCGCGGGCATATCCGGTATAAAACGACCGGTACACCGGCGCGCTTCCGTTACGGCACGCATAGAGGAGCGCCGGGTTCGTAAGCCCGCTTGCCATATTCCATGGCAATGCGACACCGGCATCGGCAACTCCCTTGCCGGACGCGGAAAAAAAGCACTGCTCCGGAGTAAAAAGGCGGTCAGGGTCGGCAATCGCCAGGGCGTCGCAAAAAGCGGCACCGGCGAGTGCAACCGCGATGGTCGTCGTACCGTGTCGGTTAAACATAAGGAATCCTCTATAATACATTCTAATTTGCCGTCCGGGCGAAGTCAAAAGATATCAGCGTTGACAAGCAGTGTGCCGTTTCGAAACGGGCCGAACCATTGAGGCACGCTTCGCTCTTTGCAGGAACCTGGATATCCGCTGCTGCGTACCGGCGTCTCACCCTCCGATGCGGGCTCCTCTTTTGCCCCGAACTGACCGTACCTTGCCGGATTCTGTTGAAACAGCGCTGCGGAGTGAAAATTTTTCGCACCTAAGGGCGCAGCGCTGTGCCTTTGATTTTCCCCTGTTTGTTCATTACCTCTGG
>JAFGOU010000481.1 GCA_016926315.1 Chitinispirillaceae bacterium | reverse complement strand
TCTATTACAGGCCCCATCGTGAACTCCATACCATGAGCCAGGTTTCTGTTGTCAACGGTTTCGGCGCAACGAGGTCGGATCTCGGAAAAATCAGCGTGCGCGATACCGCCCTTGAAATCATACTCAAGACCCTTGGTGTTGCCGAGTCCCATCCCGAGCTGTTCGATTTCACGTCCGCCTTTCTTTCGCGCCTCGAACATTCGCAAGGCGGGCGGACGCCCTTTCCGGACCTCTGGCGTTTTATTGCCGGCTGGTCGGCCCTTTCGGGTTTCAGGATCAATCTGCAGGAGTGCTTTCGGTGCGGAAGCCCAAGGGTTCTTGATGAAGGGGCGCGACTCTCGTCGGAACACGACGGCGTCATCTGTGTCCGCTGCGCTCATGCAAACGGCAACGAACGGTCGTTTATCCCCGCCGCAGTTCTAAGGTATGTACATGAAGCGCCGGAAAAACCGTATGCCGGGATTTCCCTTCCTCCGGCCGAGGAGTTGCGGGTCACCAACCTGTTTGTCGATTACGCCCGTTACCACTTTGACATCAGGAGTGAATTGAAATCAATCGCCTTTCTGAAACACCTGGTGATGATGCAGCAGCAGGAGAAGGAAACGGCGGAAAAGGTGGAGGCGCAGTCCGCGCCCGCGTCTTGATCATCCAAGGCGTCTTGCTTACCGTCTTCTTGAACGGATTTTTTTCGGAGGCGGGATCAGCGAGTCGGCCGCGGCTTTTACCTGCAAAGCCTTGCTGTGCGCCTCCATGGCTTTTTCTTTCGCGGTAAACAGGTCGCCGGCCCCGAGCGCGGTGCTCGATTTCATGGCGCTGATCCGTATGGTATCGAGGTCCGCGGGAAGGGTCCCGGTCGGCAGTTGCCTTTTGTCCGCGCCGGCAAGCAGCGTATCGATATCGTCGGCCATCCCCTTGGTCAGCTCCAGAAGATCTTCGGCTTCGGTGGCAATGCGTTTTTTCGCCTTCTCAACCGCTTTTTCAGCACTTTTTGCGGCGCTGGCGGTACTATTAAGCGTCTTAATCGCCTTGTCATATTTTCTAAAAAACGGCAGCTTCCTGTTTTCAACGGAAAGCTCCTTCATGGCAAGCTCAAGCGACATCTGGGCGGCCTGAAGCTGGGAGGGTGCATACGCTTCGGCACCCACCTCTTTCGCATCCTCGATCGCAGCTCTGGCGCTGTTGAGCTCCTGATAAGGCACTTCGGAACAACCCGTCAATAAAGCGATACCAATGCCGACGGACATCCAACGCCATGCTTTTTTTCCCATTGCCACTCCCCTCGTTATACCGTCTGCAACAATTGTTCGAGCCCTGTACCGGGTTGCGCCGGGATCTGCTTTCCCTCATCGCACGGATCACGTATTTTCCAGGTGACTGGTAAAAAAAACTAATTTGTGCGAACGGTAATAACAATTGTACAGGATACTGCCGTTCACGCCCGGTCTTGGCGGTTGTTATGCGGCAATCGAACACACCACACATCCGGCTTCTTTCCGCAGCCGATTTTGAAGAGGTCCGCTCAATTGAGATCGCCTCGCAGCGCTTTCCCTGGTCGGAAACCCTTATACAAGAGGAACTCGCCGCACCTCATGGCCGCCACTTCGGAGCAGCAGCAGGAAGCGGGAGCCGCCTCTTTGCTTTCATCCTCAGCCGGCTCCATACCGGCGAATTTCATATACATAATCTCTGTACGCTTCCCGAAGAAAGAAACCGGGGATTTGCCACCGCCCTTCTTCGACACGCTCTTGCGCATGCCGTTTCAAGCGGCGCCCGCAGGGCGTTCCTCGATGTACGGTCATCGAACGCCGCCGCCATCAGGCTCTATTCGGCCAACGACTTTTCCACGATGATAACACGCAGGAACTATTATTCAAACGGCGACGACGCGCTGGTGATGAGCCGCCTCCTGTAACCCGTCAATAGAAAGCGCTGTGCCATCATGATTTTCATCGGCCCTCACGTTTCGGTTTCCGGCGGGGTACAGAACGCCCCGTGCAACGCATCCGCCCTCGGCGCAACCGGGTTCGGCATGTTTACCAAAAACCAGCGTCAGTGGAGCGCGCCTCCCTACGACAAGTCAACGGTTGCCGCGTTTAAAAAAAATCTCGTTGATTCTGGCTATACGCCGTCACAGGTCCTTCCGCACGACACCTACCTCATCAACCTCGGCAATCCCGATCCGGTCGCTTATAAAAAATCGTATGCAGCGTTTGTCGACGAACTCACACGCTGCAGCCGGCTCGGACTCACCATGCTCAACATCCACCCCGGCAGCCACCTGCGGCTTATAACGGAAGAGGCGTGCATGGAGAGCATCACGGAGGCGATCAACGCCGCGCATGCGGAGACCGGCGGCGTGACCGTGGTACTCGAAAACACTGCAGGCCAGGGCTCGAACGTCGGCTATTCGTTCGAACACCTCGCCTTCATGATCGGGCGTGTTTCCGACAAATCAAGAATCGGCGTCTGCCTCGACACCTGCCACGCGTTTGCTGCCGGGTACGACCTGCGGACCAAAAAAACCTACGCCG
>JAFGOU010000044.1 GCA_016926315.1 Chitinispirillaceae bacterium | reverse complement strand
GGGGAACAGATGGCGGGAGTGGACGAACTGCAGGCGGAGGTAAAGCGGCAGGGAAAGAAGGTAGAGGACACCGAAACCGACACCGCCGGCCTCAAGGTAGAGATGGTGCCGGCGAAGAAGTAAGCGGGTTTGTTTTACTCAGGGCAACGGAGAGCGTATACAAGAGGAAGGCCGCCGGGACATATTTCTGGCGGTTTTTTTTACAATCAACCATCGGTCGGGAGCATAAGGATGACAAGGGAAAAGCCCGGTGAGAGGAAAACCGCATCCTCGCTGAGGCAGGGCGGGGATTTCAACTGGAAGCTGAGGCATAAAGGCAGGTCGGTTGAAGACATAAGAAGAGGGTTTCTGAGCAACCTTGAGTACAACATTGCCCGGGACCCCTTTTCCCTTACCCTGTACGACGAGTTCCTGAGTCTTTCATATACGGTGCGGGAGCGGCTGATTGAACGGTGGATAGCCAGCCGCCAGCAGTATCATACCAACAACGTGAAGAGAGTTTATTATTTGTCAATGGAATTCCTTCTTGGAAGGCTTCTGGCGGACAATATCATAAATCTTCAGATTGAAAACGCTTGCCGCAGGGCAATAAGCGGGCTGGGGCTCGATATCGAAGAGATCATCGACCAGGAGCATGATGCAGGGCTCGGCAACGGGGGCCTGGGCCGGCTTGCCGCCTGTTTTCTTGATTCAATGGCCACATTGAAGCTGCCTGCGGTCGGGTACGGAATACGCTACGATTTCGGCATTTTCAACCAGAGAATAGTCAACGGCAACCAGATCGAGATGCCGGAGACGTGGCTGCAGTTCCGCAATCCATGGGAAATAGAGCACCCCGAGTACATGCAGACCATCAAGTATTACGGAAAGTCGATATATGTCAGGGACAGCAGAGGAAAGACACGCTATCGCTGGGTCGATACAAACGACATCATAGCGATGCCCTACGACATTCCCATCCCTGGATACGAGGTAAACAACGTCAATACCCTGCGCCTGTGGTCGGCGCGCGCCACCGAGGAATTCAATTTTCAGGACTTCAACCAGGGCGACTATATCGGCGCATGCGAGACAAAGCTCAACAGCGAGAACATCTCCAAGGTGCTCTATCCCAACGACAACAATGTGTCCGGCCGCGAACTGCGGCTCAAGCAGCAGCATTTTTTCACCTCGGCGTCACTCCAGGACATCATCAGGAGGTACCTCTCGGTAAATGACGGCTTCGGCGCGTTTGCCGGCAAGGTGGCAATACAGCTTAATGATACCCATCCGTCAATCGCCATAGTTGAACTCATGAGGCTGCTTATTGACGAGCACAATCTAGAGTGGGAGGAGGCGTGGACCATAGTGACCGCCACGTTCGCATATACGAACCATACCCTCATGCCAGAGGCGCTCGAACGGTGGCCGGTTCCCCTCATGCGGAAGCTTCTTCCGCGCCACCTTGAGATAATTTTTGAGATAAACGCCCGCTTCATGCGCGAGGTTTCGTACCGGTTCCCGGGCGACACCGAGCGCCTTCGACGGATGTCAATTATCGAGGAGGGTGAAGAACAGCAGGTCCGCATGGCGTATCTCGCGATCGTCGGCAGCCATTCGGTGAACGGCGTATCCAAACTGCACACGAAGCTGCTCTGCGAGAAACTGATGAAGGACTTCTTCGCCATGTGGCCCCATAAGTTCAACAGCAAGACCAACGGTATTTCCCCGAGACGGTGGCTTTACAAGGCGAACCCTTCCCTGCGGGAGTTGATTTCCGGCACAATAGGAGAATCATGGGTCACCGGCCTTTCGGAGCTGAAGAAACTCGCCCGGCATGCCGGCGACAGGTCGTTCCAGAAGAAATGGGAAACGGCCAAGCGGGCGGCAAAGGAGTCGTTCGCGGAAAAAATAAAGACGTGGGAGCAGATGGACATAGATACTACGATGATGTTCGATGTGCAGGTCAAGCGAATACATGAATACAAGCGGCAGCTGCTGAACGTTCTTCACTGTATCGCGCTTTACAGCCGGATAAAAGAGGGCGATACCCGGGATTTCGTGCCCCGGGCCGTTATTTTCGGCGGCAAGGCGGCGCCCGGCTATTTCATGGCCAAACTCATTATCAAATTCATCAACAACGTCGCCGGTATCATCAACCATGACCCGGCGACAAAGGGACTTCTGGCGGTCCATTTTCTGCCTAATTACCGGGTATCGCTTGCGGAGAGCATCATCCCGGCGGCAGACCTTTCGGAGCAGATTTCCACGGCGGGGACCGAGGCGTCGGGGACCGGAAACATGAAGTTCGCATTGAACGGTGCTTTGACAATAGGCACGATGGACGGCGCCAATATAGAAATGCTTGAGCAGATCGGCGCGGAAAACATGTTTATTTTCGGACTTAAAGCGGAAGAAATTGAAGACCATAGGAACCGCGGGTACAATCCGTGGGATTTTTATAACAGGAGCCCCCTGCTGAAGAGGGTGATTGACCTGATAAATTCCGGGTTTTTCAGCCCGGAGGAGCCCCACCTCTTCAGACCCCTCACCGATTCCCTTCTATCGGGCGGAGACCGATTCATGGTCATGGCGGACTTCGATGCTTACGTAGAATGCCAGAATAAAGTGGCGCACATCTACAAAAACGATCCGGGACGCTGGACGCGCATGTCTATTCTAAACGTGGCACAAGTCGGCATATTCTCCTCGGACCGTGCCATAGACGAATACGCGCGCGAGATATGGAAAGCCCTTCCCGTTGAGGTGAAACATGAAAATTTCCTCTGGGAGAAAAAGAAACAGCCTGTTGGACCCGCCCGGCGCGCCTGACCGTAAGTGACCAGTCAGGTGCGGAAGTCGGAAGCATGGCCCTCGATGAAGCCGATTTTCCTTAGAATTACCTTCTTGACAGGTTCAACATCGACCGCGCAGTTGTCAATTTGAATGAAATACAGGATGCGGTTTTTCCTAATGGTCATGTACAGGGTGCTGTCCGAATGTATCAGAAGCACGTCGTCAACCCCGAATTTCGGCGCTTCCGCCTTTTTAACATGGTCCTTCAGCCGCTCCTCTACGGTAAGATAATTCCCGTAAAGCGCCCGGGCGTCGGTCTCGTTCCTCGCGTAGGAGACCTGCACCGTGTATGAGGCGGTTCCCTTTTCGGGATGGGAAAGCTGCTGTTCAAAGACGGCGGAGAAACCGGAGAGCGAGGTCTTGGTCTTTTTATAGAAATAAAGCCCGCCTCCTCCGGTCTTCTGCGGGACATAGCCGGAAAAGAGTGTATCGCCAAGGTCATCGGGCAGAAGGAGCCACTGCCGGTCGGATTCTGAGATTTTTCCATATGAGCACACCAGGAGAAGCGCGGCGGATAACGCAGCTGCCGTGATAGAGGGGCATTTCATTGGCTTCACTCCCTGCTTAAGTGCGGTGTATACCTGAAAATATAACGTATAAGCCGGTGCAGATCATTACAACGCCAAACGCCGCCCTGAGAAGGTGGGGGTTGATCTTGTGGGCAAAATATGACGATACGGCAGCCGCACAGAAAAGAGAGACCGCAATGACAAGGGCCGCCCTGATGTTCACGTTCCCGTTGTGGTAGTAGTTGAAGACCGCCGCAAGCCCTACCGGCACCATGAGGACCGCGAGCGAGGTGCCGTTTGCTGAGAGCTGCGAAAAACCCGCACACAGCATGAGGGCGGGAACTATCACCAGGCCGCCGCCTATGCCGAAGAGACCCGATAAAATTCCTGCCGAAACACCTATGCCTATGTACATAATGACCGGTGGAGTCTCTGTCATATATCAGGCGCCTTTCCTCTCGGGTTAATGATTATGCGCTATCGCGGGTTCCACTGCTGGGCCAGCGTCATGATTCCGACGACGAAAACCATCATGCCGGCGGCAAGCAGCACCTGCTGGCGTCCGTTATAGGAGCGTTTGATTAGCTCAAGCTTCTCTGACTTCCTGTCTGCGGCGGGTACCGGCAGCTGGACGGCGGAGGGCAGCGTGTCGATTCCCTCAACGGCCGCCATTCCTTCGGCGGCTAAGGCGGTATCTGTGTGCATGAGCAGAGAATCGGCCGCTATCCGCACGTCAGTTGAAATGGTATCTCCGTCACCCGCATACAGGGTACCGATGGCGACGGCAAGTAATACCAGCCCTTTTCTGAAATCGAACGGCATGTTCTAAAATACCGCCTCACCCGAACGAATACAAGAAGGATGTTGATGGACGGCCAGCGGTAAAGGAGGCGGGGCCGCCTTTTTGACGCTGCGGGCTATAGAGGAATTATATTATATATCATTGATTTTTAAAGGAACCGTTTTCTGAACTATGAATCCGGTTCTGGCGGCATGAGATCAATTTTTCAGGGAGGGTCTATTTCCGAGCTACTTTCTACAATAGTAACGCCGGTAAGCGAAGCCCAGCCGTACGGCGTCAATATCAACCACGACGTTGATTTTGAAACACTTAAAACCGAATTCGGAAAGATCGGCAATATGGATATCGGTCTTATAGAATCAACGGCCGTGAAGATCCTCAGGGAAAAGGCAAAAGATGTCAGGGTGCTCTCGTTTCTCGCGTATGCCGCCGTCCGTAAGGACAACTGGGAAGCGCTGGCGGATGTGTTCGACGGGCTCGTCCAGCTGGCAGGAAAGAATTTTGATGCACTGCAGCCCGACCGCGAACGGGCACGGGAGCTGGCTTTCAAGTGGCTTTCAGAGGACCGCTTCACGCGTGCGCTTGACGAAAGAAAACATGGCGAGTCCGACCATCCCAACATTGTCAGACTTCTTGATTCGCTTGCCCAGATGAAAACACTGCTCGAGCAGAAGTTCCCGGCCGGAGCGCCCTTTCCGGCGCAGCTTCTGC
>JAFGOU010000480.1 GCA_016926315.1 Chitinispirillaceae bacterium | reverse complement strand
TCATTATCCTTTTGACGGCGCTTTTTTCTTGTTTGCGATGGTCTTGCGCGGACCCTTGCGTGTCCTGGCGTTCGTCCTGGTACGCTGGCCCCTGACCGGCAGGCTTTTGCGGTGCCTGATTCCACGGTAACAGCCGATGTCCATGAGCCTCTTTATGTTCATGCGTACCGACGAACGAAGGGCGCCTTCGGTCTGGTATTCAGCGATCACGCGACGGATCTGGTCAAGTTCATCCTCGGAAAGATCTTTTATCTTCTTCTGGCCGGTAACATTGGACTTTTCGAGAATAGCCAGCGCTGACGATCTGCCGATTCCGTGAATATAGGTCAGCGCGATATCCGCCTGCTTGTTGTTCGGTATTTCAACACCTGCCACACGAGCCACGTACTACCTCCTGTAATTTCGGATTGCGGATTTCGGATTGCGGATTACAAAAAACGGAACCCTACCGATACCGCTTCCTTGAATTTGATTTTCAATCCACCTTCCGCAAACTGCAATCCGCATTTTTTGTTTTATCCTTGCCGCTGTTTATGCTTTGGATTCTTGGTGCAGATAACCCGTACGACGCCGCGCCGCCTGATCAATTTGCACCCTTTGCACAACGCCTTTACAGATGCTCTGACTTTCACGAATGAGCCCCTTGCTATTTATGACGGTACGTAATTCTTCCACGCGAAAGATCGTAGGGTGAAAGTTCAACCAGCACTTTGTCTCCCGGCAGTATCCGTATATAATTCATCCTCATTTTACCTGAAATATGCGCCAGGATTTCATGCTTACCCTCGAGCATGACCTTAAAACTGGCGTTCGGCAGCGTTTCGGTAACCGTTCCTTCCACCTGTATTGAGTCCTGTTTAGCCATAAGAAAGCGCCCGGCGCTTAAAAACCGAATCGTCTGCCGCGGAAACGGCCTTTTTTAAGGAATCCTTCATAGTTGCGCATTTGAAGGTGCGATTCCAGCTGCACGATCGTATCAAGCGCTACGCCGACCACGATGAGAACGCTGGTACCGCCGAAATAAAAATTGACGTTAAACCCGCCCATGATCAAAAAAGGAATGATGGAAATAAACGCAAGGAACACCGAACCCGGCAGCGTGATCCGCGTCAGTACATTATCAAGATACTGGGCGGTATTCTTGCCCGGCCGGATTCCGGGAATAAATCCGCCTGATCGTTTGAGATTATCGGCAATATCGGTCGGATTGAACACGATCGCGGTATAAAAATAAGTGAAAAATATGATCAGGAGTGCAAATATAATGTTATACAGCCACCCGGTCGGCGCAAAGAGGCGCATCAGGTTTTCCATCACCTCGGAATCGGCCGGGAAAAAACTGCGGATCATGCTTGGGAACGTTATGATCGACGATGCAAAAATAATCGGTATGACACCCGCCATATTGAGACGAAGCGGCAGCACGGTGTTCTGGCCCGCATACATCTTGGTACCGACGACTTTCTTCGGCGTCTGAATCGGAATCCTCCGCGTGGCCTGTGTCATAAGAACGATGAAGGCGGTCATGGAAATCACAACGGCAAGAAGGATGATTTCGATAAACGGATGCCGCGTACCCGCGAACAGCTGCTGTATTTCGGCAAAAATGGCGTCAGGAAGACGGGCAACGATGCCGATGCAGATGATCAGCGAAATCCCGTTACCGACGCCGCGATTGGTGATCTGCTCTCCAAGCCACATGATGATAAGAGTACCGGCAGTAAGGCTGATCACGGTAATAAAGGAAAATTTGATTCCCGCCAGCGCCGGGGAAACCGCGCTCATTCCCGTTGCCGGCGAAACGATGCTCTGGAGGAAAACGCTGATGCCGACTGCCTGAACGATCGATAGCAGGACCGTTCCGTAACGGGTATACTGCGTTATTTTTTTCCGGCCTTCGGCGCCTTCCCGCTGTAATTTGTGTATGTAGGGAAAAACCGAGCCCATGAGCTGGAGAATGATCGATGCGCTGATGTACGGCATGATACCAAGAGCGAAAACCGTGACGCGTTTGAATGCGCCGCCTACAAACATGTCGTACAATCCAAACAGGGAATTCGCATTCTGCCCGAGGAAGTCAGCCAGTACGCGGGGATCGACGCCAGGCGTCGGAACATGGCCGCCGATACGGTAGACTAAAATAATGCCCAGGGTGAAAAAAACCCTCTTCCGCAGCTCCGGAATACGGAAGATGTTTTTACCTGTCTCAACGACGTTGCTTAAATTTTCAAACACGTGCCTTGACCTCTGCTTTTCCCTTTGCTTTTTCGATTTTTTCCTTTGCCGATTTTGAAAAGGCGTTCGCTTTGACGATAAGCGATTTCGTCACCTCGCCGACGCCAAGAACCTTGAACGGCAAATGGGCGTCCTGAATCAGTCCTGCCGCACACAACACCTCGGCGTTGATCTCTTTGCCGCCGACGTCAAGGTCATTCAAATCCCTCAGATTAATGACCTGATAGTCAACCTTGAAGGGATTATGAAAACCGCGCTTTGGCAGGCGACGGGTAAGCGGAGTCTGCCCGCCTTCAAAATAGGGCTTGGTACCGCTGCCGCTTCGCGCTTTATGTCCATTGTACCCTTTCCCGGCCGTACAACCGCGTCCGCTCCCCTGGCCGCGTCCGACTCTTCGCCGCTGGCGATTTGACCCTTCGGCCGGTCGTAATTCATTCAGTTTCAGCATCTCGACAACTCCATTCACGCTTCTTCGACTTTTACCAGGTGTTGTACACACGTTATCATCCCGCGTATCGCGGGCGTGTCGTTATGAATCACCGTATCGTGCATCTTTTTGATCCCCAGCGCCCTGATGGTCCTTTTCTGCGCCTGCAGCTTTCCGATCTCACTGCGGATCTGCGTAATTTTCACCTTTTTTACTTTCACCATTGCCATCCTCGCCTAGTTTTTTGCGTGCTCGGGAATTCCGCGCAACTGCCTGATCTGTTCCTTGGTCTTGAGCTGCAGAAGTCCGTCAAGGGTCGCTTTGACCACGTTATGCGGATTGGTCGTTTTCAGACATTTCGTAAGGATATTGTGGATCCCGGCAAGTTCAAGCACTGCGCGGGCGGGACCGCCGGCAATCACGCCGGTTCCCGGCGCTGCGGGACGAAGTATGATCCGGGCCGCCCCAAAATGTCCGATCACCTCATGCGGAATGGTCTGGTTCACCACGCTGATTGTGTATATCTTTTTCTTCGCACTTTCGACCGCTTTACGGATTGCTTCGGTAACGTCATTGGCCTTCCCCATGCCTATTCCCACATGGCCGGCGCTGTCACCGACGGCGACAAGTGCGTTGAACCCGAAACGACGGCCGCCTTTGACGACTTTTGCCACGCGGCTTACGGCTACCAGACGGTCGACAAGCTGCGAATCACCTTCGCCTGTCATTGGTGTTTCTTTTCTCAAGACAAGAACCCCTTTCCTGCAGTCTTAAAACAGTAGTCCTTTGCTGCGCGCGGCATCCGCGAGCGCCTTGACCCGGCCGTGATAAAGATAGCCCTTGCGGTCAAAAACGACCTTTGTCACGCCTTTTTCCTTTGCTTTTTCGGCCAACAACTCTCCGACTATCCTGGAAATATCGCTCTTTTTTTTATTCGACAATTGAGCGGCGCGTTCTTTTCCGGAACTGCCCACCTGGACGATGGTAATCCCTTTTTCGTCATCAACCAGCTGGGCGTAAATATGGTTGAGGCTCCGGCGAACGCATAACCGTGGCCGTTCGCTCGTCCCGGACACTTTCTTGCGGACGCGAAGCGCCCTGCTTGCCCGGCTTACCACTCTTTTTTTAGAAATATTCATTATAAGGCTCCATCACCGTCTTTACTTGCCGGCGACCTTTCCAGCTTTTCTGCGGATATGTTCGCCAGCGTATTTGATTCCCTTACCCTTATACGGCTCGGGTTTTCTTATTTTCCTGATTTCCGCGGCGATCTCGCCGACCTTTTCCTTGTCAAACCCGTCAATGGTGATTTTTGTCTGATTTTCCACACCGAAGGTGATGCCGGGAACCGCCTTGAACAACCGGGGGCTTGAATAGCCCGCCAAAATGGAAAGGTCTTTCCCCTTCAATTCCGCCTTGTATCCGACCCCGACGATTTCAAGGGTCTTACGATATCCCTGGCTCACACCGGTGACCATATTGGCGACAAGAACGCGGCTGAGCCCCCACAAGGCACTGATATTGGGTCCGTCAGCCGCTGGAGAAAAATGTATGGCACCCTCCTTGATGACGGCCCTGATCTCGGGGACAATGCTGCGCATCGCGCTTCCTTTGCTTCCCTTGACTTCGATTTTCTGGCCTTCGACCTTTACCTGGACTCCCGAAGGAATCGCGACCGGTAGTTTTCCTAAACGTGACAAAAGAACACCCCTTTTTTATTTCGGACTATAGTTCCTTACCAGATCATTCCGATAATTTCGCCGCCGACCTTGCGCTTCTTCGCTTCCCTGTCGGTAAGAAGTCCCTGCGATGTCGAAACGAGGGCGATACCCATGCCGCCAAGCACTTTCGGAAGCGCTTCGGCCTTACTGAACCGTTTGCGACCGGGTACGCTGATCTTTTTGATCCCCTGAATGGCACTGCGTTGCTCTTCATCGTATTTAAGGAGAATCTTGATGACACCCTGCTTCCCGTCATCGACGAACGCATATTTCGCTATGAAATGGTTCTCGAAGAGGATACGGGTGATCTCTTTCTTGAATTTCGACGACGGGATATCGACCGTGCGCTTACGCGCCTTGATCGCGTTCCGTATCCTCGTAAACATGTCGGCTATCTGATCGGTCAACATTTCGTTTCAACCCCTTGATCGTAGTGTTTCTCTTCCTGTTCTTACCAGCTGGCTTTCACCACGCCCGGTATCTCCCCCTTGAGCGCCAGCTGACGGAAACAGATCCTGCAGATACCAAAATCCCGGATAAACGCCCGGGCCCTGCCGCACCGTCTGCAACGGTTATATTTACGGGAGGAGAACTTCGGTTTCTTCCGGCATTTGTTAATCATCGCTTTTCGGGCCACGACTCGTACTCCCTTTTCAATTTAAGATTGTAGATTAATGATTGATGATTAAAAAATCAAACCTGCCTTTTTTCTTTCATTCTGCATTCTACAATCATCAATCTGCATTTTATTTCCTGAACGGCATGCCCAACTCCTCGAGGAGGGCAAGCCCTTCTTCGTTATTACGTGCGGACGTACAGATGGTAATGTCCATCCCGCTGATCCTCGACACCTTGTCGCGGTCGATTTCAAGAAAAACGATCTGTTCCTTGATGCCAAGCGTATAATTACCCTGACCGTCGAATGACTTCCGGGAAAGCCCTCGGAAATCCCTTATGCGCGGGATGGCAATTGAAACCAGACGGTCGAAGAACTCCCACATCTTCCTGCCGCGGAGCGTCGTCTTGCAGCCGATTGCGGCATTCTCCCGCAGCTTGAAGTTCGAAATCGCTTTTTTGGCCTTCGTGACCACCGGTTTTTGCCCAGAGATGTCACGAACGCAATTGACGGCCTCGTCGAGAAGTTTGGCGTCAGTCGTTGCCGCTCCCATGCAGATATTAATGACGATCTTCTGGATAGCGGGCACCTGCATGATATTGGTGTACGAGAAACGCTGTTTGAGGGCCGGCACGACCTTTTCTTTATACCGTATCAGCAGTCGGGGAGTCACTACGGGCTCCGGAGCCGCCTCCTTTTTTACCTCTTTTTCCTTGGCCTTGCTCACGCGATCGTCTCCTTAGCTTTTTTTGAAAACCGCACTCTTTTTCCACCCTCGAGGGTGCTTACCCCCGTCCGCGTCGGCTTACCGGTTTTAGGGCAGATGAGCAGGAGGTTCGACAGATGGATGGGCGCCTCTTTCTGAACGATGCCGCCCTGCTGGTTCTTTCGGTTGGGTTTGGTATGCCGCTTTATGATATTGAGTCCTTCGACGAGCGCACGGTTTTTGTCGGGAAACACTTTAATGATCCTACCCGCCTTGCCGCGGAATTCACCGGCCATGACCTGAACCGTATCATTTTTCCTTAAGCGAAAAGCCATTCAATCCTCCTCGGATATCCTTACAGAACTTCCGGCGCCAGCGATACGATACGCATGAACTTTTTATCGCGAAGTTCTCGGGCCACCGGGCCGAAAATGCGGGTACCCCGCGGTTCGCCCGCATCGTTGATCAGCACCGCCGCGTTATCGCTGAACCGTATATAGGTGCCGTCCCTGCGACCATACTCTTTGGCGGTCCTGACGATCACCGCCCTGAGAACCGTCCCCTTTTTAACTTGACTGGTCGGCAAAGCGTCTTTGACCGACACGACGATAACGTCACCGACTTCGGCATAGCGGCGCCTGGTTCCGCCTAAAATCCGGATGCACTGCACCCTTTTGGCGCCCGAGTTGTCGGCGACATTGAGATGTGTCTGAACCTGTATCATGATATCCTCATCTTTTTTCGATGCTGTTATTTCGCGCGCTCAAGAATCTCGGCCACCCGCCACCGCTTGGTCCTGGATAACGGCCTCGTTTCGAAAAGGCTTACCTTATCGCCGATCTTGCACTCGTCTTTTTCATCATGAGCGACATATTTGGAATTCTTCCGCACAATCCGGCCATACGTCGGATGGATGAAATTACGTTCCACGCTCACGATGACCGTCTTGTCCATTTTGTCGCTGATGACCGTTCCGGTCCTTTGTTTGCGTTGTCCTCGTTCAGTCATTACGCTTCCTCGTTTACGTTTCGGTCCGATTACTTTTTCGCAGCGACGGCCGCTGTTTTTTCCGCGAGAATCGTTTTTGCCCGCGCAATGGTGCGGCGCACATAACGCAGCTGCAAGCCATTGGCAAGCTGACCCATCTTTGCCTGAAACCGGAGGTTGAAAAGCTCCTCCTCCAGTTCAGCCACTTTTTTCACCACTTCTTCGCGGGAAAGATTCCGCAATTCATTGACCTTCATAATTAAAAAATCCTCATCGTTCTGATTCGACAAACCGCGCCAGGACAGGAAGTTTCTGCGCCGCAAGCCGGAGCGCCTCTTTGGCCACCTCCGGTTTGAGACCCGCCATTTCGAACATCACGGTACCGGGCTTTACAACCGCTACCCATCCTTCCGGGGCCCCTTTCCCTTTTCCCATTCGCGATTCCGCCGGGTGTTTGGTGTACGGCTTGTCGGGAAATATTCGGATCCAGATCTTGCCGCCTCTTTTTATGAACCTTGTCATGGCGATACGCGCCGCTTCGATATGCCTGCTGTCGACCCAGCCGGGCTGTGT
>JAFGOU010000479.1 GCA_016926315.1 Chitinispirillaceae bacterium | reverse complement strand
TCCTCCGCTGCAGTGCCCGGTGAGAAATCCCTATGTGCAGGTGGAGGCCGAGAATTTTGACAGTAAATACGGGGCGGTGCAGGCGGAAACGTGCGGCGAGGGCGGTCAGAGCCTGGGCTACATCCAGAACGGAGACTGGGTGTCGTACTGTCAGTTTGATTTCAAGAACGGGGCGTCGAATTTCAGCGCGCGGATAGCCACGAACACGAGTACGAGCAGCGGGACGATCAATATCCGGCTTGACAGCGCGACCGGCACGCTGGTGGGCACGCTGACCGGTTCAGGGCCGGGCGGCTGGCAGACCTACGCCACCAGGAGCTGCGCAGTGAGCGCCGCGGCCGCAGGAATGCACACGCTGTATCTGGTGTTCCAGGCAGGATACAATGTCAACTGGTTCAGCTTCACCCAGCTGCCTGTCGGCGTTACTGCTGATCATCCGCCCGCAAACGTGAGCACTACGACTTTTGAGGGAAAGCTTTTCTGCCGGGAACTGCTCACCATGGCTTCAATGGATCTGCCCGGAAACGCCGCGGGAGTGGACGTATATTCCCTGCAGGGGAAAAGGATCCTGCTGTACCGGACAAACGGTCGGTGGGATTCAGGGGCATTCGAGGCTTTTAAAAAGCAGCTGCCGTCCGGGATGTTCTATATGAAAATCCTGGAGCGTTAGCAGGCATGAAAAGAGCATGAATGCTTTACGTTTGAGGTTGCGCTCTATAGCTTGTAATTAATGAACGATCTCTGTCAGTTTAAAAGCGAACCACCATGGCCCGGCCAAAATCATCGATCAGGATCTTCGATTATACCGATTATCGCAGCTATCTGGGTGACTATTACAAGGACCAGAAGACCCGCAATCTTTATTTTTCCTACCGGTATTTCGCCGGGAAGGCGCGCATAAGCTCTATCGGGCTTTATAAAGACGTCGTTGACGGAAGACAGTCCCTTTCCCGACGGGTCATCGCCAAATTTTCCGAAGCGATGGGCCATTCCAAGCGCGAGGCCGAATATTTTGAAGCGATGGCGTTTTTCGGGGAAGCGAAAACGGTCGAAGAACGAAAGCTCTACTTCGAGCGTATGATGGCATACCATGAATCAAAAGCGCGTATTGTCGACGCGTCACGCTATGAGTACTACTCGCAATGGTATTACAGCGCCCTGCGCGCGCTTCTGTCGTTTTACCCGTTTGATGGCGCCGATTTCGCATCCCTGGCGCGCAGGCTCTCCCCCCCGATCAAGACTTGGCAGGCGAAGAAGGCCCTTGAAGTCCTGGTGCGACTCGGTATGGTCCGGAAAAACGATAGAGGCAATTACGAACCAAGCGACCAGATTATAAGTACCGGCCCCCTGCATAACGATGGCCGGGTACGGGCTTTAAGCGTTATCAACTTTCAGAGAAAGCTTCTTTCCCTTGCCGCGGAGGCGTACGACCGCTATGCGGAGCAGCAGATGGATATGTCAACCATCACCCTCAGCGTTTCGAAAGCAACGCGGCATTTGATAAAAGAGGAGACGGCGGTATTCAGGAAAAAAGTTCTCAGTCTGGCGGAAAACGACGCGAACCCTGAATGCGTCTATCAGTTCAATTGTCAATTTTTTCCCCTCACGGATCCCGGAAAGGATGAGTAAGGGAATGTCCGCGTCCATCGGGAGAATATCGGCTGTCGCGCTCGCCTGTTTTTCATTCGCAGCGCTGCTATGCACCTCTCTGGAAACGGCCGTGTCCGGAGGAACGGGATCCGAAACGGTCATCGGCAGAATAATGAATAAGGACGGCTCGCCGGCCAGTGAAACGACGGTCGAGATGCGTCCGTACAGCTTCGATCCTGTTTCCGGCCAAGGGCTTTCCGAGTGTGGCGCCGATACAACCGATAGCTTTGGCAGGTACGTGATAACCCTCGGATCGCCGACGGTCAAAAGGTATACTTTGCAGGCGGTCAATCTTACGCTGCGGACCGGGACGATCATTCCGGACATCGATCTCTCCGCGCCGAGCGAGACCACCCTTATCGCCGACGCCACTCTTTACAAGACCGGCAGTATTAAAGTGATCCTCACCGACAGCTCGATTGCCGGAAACGGGTATGTGTTCATCCCGGGCGCCGCTTTCAGCGCCTTCATGGAAAACGGGATTGCGACAATCGATTCCGTTCCGGCGGTAACGGTCCCGCGGGTCTGTTACCATGATATAAACGGAACGGGTACGCCGCTCAGCCTGGCCGAAGCCATCGACGTCAAGCAGGGGATTGTGACTATTGTCGCGTTTTCCGGCGCGGCGCATGCTGCGAAAATTATTCTCAACACCACTTCCGGAGGCGCTGGAGTCGCGGGAAATGTCTATGAATTTCCTGCGCTGATCCGGCTTTCGAGCACTAATTTCATTTTTAACGAGGCCAGGACCGACGGATCGGACCTCCGTTTTACAAAACCGGACAATACCCCCCTTCCGTTCGAAATAGAACGCTGGAACGTCGCGGCCCGGCTGGCCGAAATCTGGGTAAAGGTCGACACCGTCTACGGGAATGACAGCGTTCATTTCGTCGTTATGTACTGGGGAGAACCCGCCACGGCCATAGCCCTTGACCATGCAAGGGTATTCGACACGACCGGCGGTTTCAGGGGCGTCTGGCACCTGGCCGAAGAGGCCGCAGGCGTCGGAACCAAAGGACTTTATAAAGACGCGACCGGACGGAACAACGGCGACGATTTTATCGGCGCGACCGACCGGTCCGGCATAATCGGCTGCGGCCATGCCTTCGACGGGATCGACGATTTCATCCCCGTAAACGGTCCGGTGACAACGTTTTTAAAGGGCGATGTGACCGTCGCGCTATGGGTCAATATTCCCGACAGCGGCGGCACGATCCTGTCGAAGCTCGATACCGTCCCCGGGTGGAACGTGGGAGAATTGAGTTTGTATTTCGGCGACGGTACCAACACGCACGTTGCTCCGGGCGTCAACGGAGCGCGTCCGTCGTTTGTCGGGTACTGGGACGATTACGCCATTGCGGCGCAGCCGGTTCCTTCCGATGAGTGGCATTACCTTGTCTATGCGTGGACATGGAACGGAGACACCACCGGAACGCCGCGGTACTATCTTGACGGTACGGAAACAGCGCTGAGCAGGGATTTCCTTAACATTCGTTCCGACGACAGCGCCAGGGCGACCATCAGAATCGGCCAGCCGAACAATAACGAATCATACGCGTTTTTCAAGGGTCTCATGGACGAGCTCGAAATCTCGGCTGTCACTCGCAGCCCGGACTGGATAAAATTATGCTATATGAACCAGAAGCTGCAGAACTCGCTGACGAAATGGTGAAGCCTCCGCAACTTTTTCAGCAAAAAACGTAGACCTTTTATTGTATAAAATAGACAAGCAAACTCTTTTTTTAAGACGCTCTTAATTTTATCATCTTATTGTTATTACTGTAGATATCAATTTTTACTCGAAGTGTTTAATCGGGAAATGCGTAGTCCTTTTGTACTACAATATCAACCTTATTATGTATTTTTTCTAAAAAACATCAGCGTCGTTTTGCTATATTTATAAATATGACAACGCGGAACCTGCCTTCGGTTTTTGATTATCTTGACTATGTTAAATATATCCGGGAATACTATGAAGCGCGGCATTCAATTGACCGCTGGTTTTCATACCGCTATATCCAGAGTAAGACCGGAATCGACCCGGGGTATCTTTTCAAAGTCTTCATGGGCAAAAAACCCCTTCCGCAGAAAAAAACAAACGCATTTGCGGCCATGCTTGGTCTTAACAAAAGAGAAACAGAGTATTTCACCTTGCTTTTGATGTACGGCCAGGCGAAGTCGAACGAAACCATCCGCAGATACTTTGAACGGATGCTTGCTTTCCGTGAAGTAGTCAGCCGCACTCTCGTCGCAAAAGAATACGTTTATTATACGAAGTGGTATCACGCAGCTATCCGGCAGATCCTTTCGTGCGCCTATTTCAAGGGCGACTACAGGTCGCTGGCAAGGATGACCGTACCCCCGATCAGCGAAGGTGAGGCAAAAAAAGCGGTCGCCCTTCTGTGTTCGCTCGGATTCGTAAAAAAAAGCGCCGACGGCGTCTTCCGGGTCACCGACCGGTTCCTGACATCCGGAGAAGGATGGCAATCGATCGCCATCCGCCGTTTCCAGCAGGACACCATAATGCTCGCGCACAAGGCGCTCGATACCGTGGACAAGGACCTGCGAGATATCTCCACAGCCACCGTCACGCTTTCAGCCGAGGGCTTTGCAGAAGCCCGCGAACGAATAGGACAGTTCAGGCGCGACATGATGGAACTGGCCAGCCGCCAGGAACGTCCCTCAGGGGCCTACCATATCAATATACAGATGATCCCGATCGGCAGACTGGCGGACAGGAAACATAATGAACGCAGGTAATCGCATCATCCTTCTCCTGCTCTGGAGTGCGCTGCTCTTCACGTGCTCTTTTATTCCATTTACAGGAGGCAGCGGTGAAGAAACTACCAACGGGTATGTGATGGGAACCATGGTCACTCAGAACGGTGTTCCCGCTGCACGGGCAACGGCCCAGCTCTTTCCGGCAAGCTATGATCCAGTCAAGGACACGACGACACCACTGCAGACGGCCACTGACGCTCTCGGCAGTTACTCTTTTTCGAATGTCCCTTCCGGTAATTACACTATCCTGGCAGTGCATAATGGAAGCGGAACCCGGACTCTTATTTCCGGGATCCATGTGGCGGGCGATACATGCATTGCGCCCGTTGATACGCTTCGTGAGCCGGGATCGATTCAAGTAACTCTTCCGGCAGGTGTCAACAGCGCAAATGGATATATTTTTGCTCCCGGCACGCCCTTTTCCATTTTTCTGAACCATAGCACATCATCGGTCGTTCTGGATTCTGTACCCACCGGGACCGTCCCGGCGGTATACTATGCATCAACAAAAAATACCGGATCAACCATCATCAGGTTCGATGTCGTGGTTCAGTCCCATGACACGACGGTCATCTGGAACCCCCAGTGGCATTTCGCGCATGCGTTTGTCCTGAATACATCAGTGACCGGAGCGGATATATCATCAAGCGTAGAAAATTTTCCTGTTCTTGTCAGATTAACCTCCAGCAATTTCAATTTCTCTCAGGCGCAGTTTTCCGGAGGTGATATTCTCTTCACAAAATCCGACAATACGTTCCTGCCTTATGAAATCGAACGGTGGGACCCGGTCACCGGGCTTGCCGAGGTGTGGGTAAAGGTGGACACCGTGCATGGCGGCAACAGCGCGCAATTACTGATGATGTACTGGGGAAATGTGAATGCCGCTTCTCAGTCGAATCCCGCTGCAGTATTTGAAACCGCCGCAGGGTTCGCGGGCGTTTGGCACCTGAGCCAGCCTGCCGGGGCCGTGGTCATGGACGCGACCGCCAACGGCATAAGCGGGACCGCGACGGCCACGACAACGGCCGCGGGTGCCGTCGGAACGGGGCAGCTGTTTGACGGCACCTCAAGCGTTATCCGGGTCTCCGGATCCGCGGCCAGTACCTTGAACTTTCCGGAAAACGGCACCTATTCGGTCTCCGCCTGGATCTATGCAGATACGCTTGACACCCTCTATTACGGCATCGTTTATAAATCCAATTTTCAGTACGGGCTGCAGATCCGACCCGAAAGAAACTGGGAGTTTTTCTCTTTTATCGACGGAACCGGCTGGGAAGGATCGCGCTCCCCGGCGTCGGCCGGCTCCTGGCATTTCCTTGCCGGTGTCCGGCGGGGGGCTCAACAGTATCTCTACGTCAACGGCGTCTGCGTCGATTCGTCCGTGACCTTGATGTCGTCGAATCAGTCACGTATATACGACAGCCCGCTGGAAATAGGGCATTGTCCGGACGGCGGTTTGGAACCCGACCGCTGGTTCGGCGGCGTCATCGACGAAGTGCGGGTTTCAAGCGTGTCCAGCAGCGCTGATTGGATAAAATTGTGCTACATGAACCAGAAAGCACAGGACGCGCTGGTGAAATGGTAGGGGCGGTATCGAGAGTCATACGGAAGAAACACATTTATTAACTTAAGGAGGTTGTATGAGGACAAGAGGATGGATGTCAAAATCGTGCGCGCTTTTGCTGGTCAGCGGCGTTGTCGCCGCCGGATGGGCCCAGTATACGCCGCTGGCGCTGCGGACCGTGAATGTCAAGAATAAAACGTGGACTTTCATAAAGCAGGACGTCGCGGTAGGGACGGCCACCGGCACCACGGATCCGGGGGGCTGGACAAACGTCAACCTTCCGCATTCGTTCGACATTCCCTACTGGCGCGTCGGCACCGCGCAATCGCCCGCCATCGGCTGGTACCGGAAGCACATCACCATAGACCAGACGGTCATTGACATGAAAAAACGGGTTTTCATCGAGTTCGAGGCCGCGTTCCAGATCGCTTTTGTGTATGTGAACGGCACGTACGTGGGTATGCATAAGGGCGGTTATACCGGTTTTTCGTTCGATATCACTCAACGTGTCCACGCCGGAGACAACATCCTCGCGGTGCGCCTTGACGCGCGGTGGAGCGACACCATAGCCCCGATAAGCGGCGAGCATGTTTTTATCGGCGGGATTTATCGCAACGTCCATCTGGTGATTACCGACCCGCTTCACGTGACCTGGTACGGCACGTTCGTGAGCACGCCGCAGGCTACGTCTGCTTCCGGCACGGTGAAGGTGAAGACCGAGATCAAGAACGACGGGACGGCCTCGGCAAGCTGCCGGGTGAGGAACATTGTTGTGGACGCGGCGGG
>JAFGOU010000478.1 GCA_016926315.1 Chitinispirillaceae bacterium | reverse complement strand
TTTTCCAGTCTGCCTTTCAATTCAAAAAGTTCTCCGGCAATGTTCAGCGCGGAGAGAACGGCAATTTTTACATTATCGCGCGAGGCAGTATTTTCATGTATTTCCGCCATTTTCGAGTTGACATATCGTGCGATCTGCCTGGTTGTTTCGACATCGACATCACCCTTTAATGAATATTCAGAACCGAAAATAACTACACGAACGCTTTCCATCGATGAGCTCATGTATGGCTCCCTGGGCCTGCCTGACAGGCTTGTACGTGCCTAAGCTGCTTCAATTTTTGTCATTAATACGTGAATTTTTTCCGCTACCAGTTTGAGTTTGTTTTCCTTCTCCACCGAATCTGACCTGAGCTTTTCAATTTCCGTCTTCAGAGAACGGTTTTCCATAGCCATGGTCTCGGCATTTTTTCCTGTATTTTCAACTTCCTCTTTCAGCTTTCCGTTTTCTTCCCGAAGGTGCTCAAGATTTTTAATGAGTATATCGACTTTTTTTTCAAGTTCCGCAAGAAAATCAATAGCCAAGCAAGTCTCCTTTTCTATAGACTATATGGTAAAATGATAGTTGTAAACTATCACCTTATAGCATCTCTCCCACTGTTTTAAAAAACAGTGAGTTAATTTAACCCGTTCTGGGAATAAATATATCATTTATTCCAGGAAAAAGCCAGCAGGAATTTCAGGTACCTGCATCAGGGAAGGATGGGGCAATTACCCCTTAAGGTTGGAGCGTAGGCTGACCTCAAAAATCAGGTCCTCAGTTTTGCATTGAATTTTTTATCCATTACACTGATAATGGTGGAGCAGAGCGGTTCCACCTCTTTTTCGGTGAGCGTATGTTCTAAAGACCGCAATGTTACGCTATACGCTATGCTTTTCAACCCGTTTGAGAGTTTTTCACCCTGGTAGAGGTCAAACGGGGTCACCTCCTCAACAAGCGGTGATAGAGAGTAGATTTCACTCGATACCTCTCCGGCAGAGAGCGATTCCTTCATCACAAAGCAGAAATCACGCTCTACCGCCGGAAATTTTGGCAGTGGCGTGAAAATCGGCCGGGGAAGAGGCGTGTTGAGGTAGCGGGTAATATCGGCTTCAATATAATAAACACGGGTTTTTACTTCAAAATACCGGAGGATCGGCGGCGCCAGCCTGCCGGTTCTTCCTTGAATCGAATCGCCAAGGGTAAAAGCCATTGCCTCATCAAACAGCGGAGCGGCAGCAATGGAGGAAAAAGCGGCCTTTTTACCGCCAAGAGCATGCGCCATCGTTTCCAGAAGCCCTTTAACGTAATACATATCGGTCGCGATGGCAGGAGCGTGCCATGACCTGGTCATCCAATCTCCTTCGACGACAATTCCAAGGAGGTCTTTTTCAACGATTTCGCCCGAGGCCTCGCATTCATAGGTCTTTCCCAGTTCGAAAAGCTTGCAATCGTGGTTCTTATGGTTCAGATTATGCCGCAGGACCTCGAGCATGCTACCGGCCAGTGTGGTCCGCATCTCTGCCATTTCAGGATTCAAAGGATTAAGCAATGTTACCGGGATGATCGACGGCGTCAGCAGTTCCCGGTTTTTTTTCGAGCTCATGCTGTTGGTCACGATTTCGCAGAACCCGGCGAAAGCAAGGGCGTGACGAAGCCGGTCGGTGGCAAATTCACCATCCCGGGACTGGTTGTTGAGCGCGACCGGAGCATGAACGGCTGCGGGAATTGCATCGTAGCCGAAAAGTCTTCCGACCTCTTCGATAAGGTCCTCCTCCAGGACGAGATCGTGTCGGAAGAGTGGAATGATGCACGTGATATCATCATCGCTTTCCCTGGCGCATGCAATGCCGATCGAGGCAAGAAAATCGATGACCCGGGCTGCTGAAAAAGGGTGACCGAGGACCTTCCCCGTGCGGGCTGGCCTGATGGTGACCGCCCGCGGCGTAAGAGGCTGCGGATAGACATCGATCCGGCCGGAGGCGACCCGCCCGTTACCGAGTTGTTGCATCAGGGCCGCGGCGCTGTCGACCGCGTCCACGAGCCCCTGTGCCGGATCGACGCCGCGCTCAAACCGGTAGGAAGAGTCGGTGGACAGGCCGAGGCGTTTGGAGGTCTTCCGGATGGTGATCGGATCGAAATACGCGCATTCGATGAATACGTCGGTGGTCGACGCGGAGATTTCCGACCCTGCGCCGCCCATGATTCCGGCGAGGGCGACCGGGCGTTGTGCATCGCGGATCAGCAGATCGCCGGCGACAAGCCGGCGTTCTGTTCCGTCAAGTGTCGTGAAGCGCAGGTCCCCCGGCGATTGCGCGACCGTGATGTTCCTGCCGCCGATAAGCCGGTAGTCGAACGCGTGCATGGGCTGGCCGTATTGGATCAGCAGATAGTTGGTGATGTCGACGATGTTATTGATCGGTCTGAGACCGGCGAGGGTGAGGCGACGCTGCATCCATTCCGGGGAGGGCGCAATCGTCACGCCCCGGACCAGCCGTCCTGCATACCGGGGGCATGCCGCCGCGTTGGTGACCGTTACCGTCAGGGCGGCGGCAACGGGATCTTCCTGATCTTCAACCGGTCTGAGTGCCGGGGATTTGAGCGGCAGACGGTAGCGGGCGGCGATCTCGCGCGCCACGCCGACCATGCTCAGACAGTCGCCTCGCGACGGGACGATCTCGATTTCGATCACTGCGTCTTCGGGATAATACACCGACAGTTCATCGCCGACCGTCCATTGGGCGGGAAGGTCCATGATGCCGCCATGATCTTCTGAAAGCCCAAGCTCGCGCTCAGAGCAGAGCATGCCGGACGATTCCACCCCTCTCAGTTTTGCACGTTTGACGGTGACATCCGGTCCAAGCACGGCGCCTTCAATAGCGAGCGGAGCGAGCATGCCGGGCCGGGTGTTCGGCGCGCCGCACACTATCTGCAGCGGTGAGGGACCCCCGGCGTCGACCGCGCATACCGTCAGCCGGTCGGCGTTGGGATGGCGTTCGGTCGTGAGTATTTTTGCCACCTTTACCCCGGCGGGAACGCGGAGATGCTGAACAGAGGCGACTTCAAGGCCTGCACGTGTCAGCGCTTCGGCCAGTTCATCGGCCGTTACGGTAATGTCAACGATCTCTTTTAACCAGGAGTAGACGATCTTCATGGTGACCTGCGCTGTGGCGAATAGATGCCGCGACGTTTCGCGGGAATGGTTTGTATTCCGATTTTCCGCTTCAGAACTGACGGAGAAAACGGACGTCGTTTTCGTAAAACAACCGGATGTCGGTAATGCCGTATCTGAGCATGGCGATCCGCTCGATGCCCATGCCGAAAGCGAAACCGGTGTATTTTTCCGCGTCGATGCCGCAGTTTTTCAAGACATTGGGGTGCACCATGCCGGCGCCGAGGATTTCAAGCCAACCCGACCGTTTGCAGATGCTGCATCCCCTTCCTTTGCAAATAAAACACTCGATGTCGATCTCGACGCTCGGTTCGGTAAACGGGAAAAAGCTCGGACGTATCTTCAGCCGGGTGGATGGATCGAAGAAGCGGCGGGCAAAGCCCAGCAGCGTTCCCTTGAGGTCGGAAAAGCTGACGTTTTCGTCGATAGCGAGTCCTTCCACCTGATGGAAGATACAAAAGCTGCGCGCGCTGATCTCCTCGTTGCGGTACACCCGTCCCGGCATGATGCAGCGGAGGGGAGGCTTCTGGCGCATCATGACCCGTATCTGGACCGGGGAGGTGTGCGTCCGCAGAAGGCGCTCGCCCGCAACATGGAACGTGTCCTGCATGTCACGCGCCGGATGGTCGGGTTTGAAATTGAGGGCCTCGAAATTGTAATAATCGGATTCGATCTCAGGGCCGTATTCGACGGTAAATCCCATGCTCATGAACAGGTCGCGGATTTCGTTGCGGATCTGCATGAGGGGGTGAAGGGAACCTCGCGGAAACGGGATCCCGGGAAGCGTGGGATCGACGGCAGCAACACGGGTGCCTGGTATCCCGGTTTTCCACGACTCTCCGGCGAACCCATTTTCGAGAAACGAGCGCAGATCGTTGATCCGAGCACCGATGATTTTTCTCTCGTCTTCAGGAAGGTCCTTCAGCGATTTCAGGAGGTCGCGGATGACCCCTTTTTTACCGAGATATTTGATGCGGAAACGTTCGGCCGAAGCGTCATCGCTGATGGCGGCAAGTTCAGTGCTGGCTTCCGCCCCGATCTCCTGGAGCAGGGACGGGGAAAGGCCTCTGGCGCCGCCGGCATCGGTCATGATCGGGTCCTTGCTATGACGATTTCACCAGCTCGATCAGCTTGTTGATCGCGGCGGGTTCATGCAGGGCAAGGTGGGCGAGCGTTTTTCGGTCGAGCGTGACGTTCTTTTTCTTCAGACCGCTGATGAATGAGCTGTAACTGATTCCCTGCTCCCGGGCCGCGGCGTTGATGCGGATGATCCACAGGGACCTGAACTGCCGCTTGCGGGCGCGCCGGTCGCGGAACGCATATTTGCCGCCGCGATAGAAGGCGTCTTTGGCGATGGCAATGCTGTTTTTCCTTTTTCCGAACTGGCCGGAGGTCTGCTTTAATATCTTTTTCCTTCTCTCCCGTGAGGCCACGCGGTTTTTTGCTCTGGGCATATTCCTGCTCCTTTATCGTTGATGAAACTCCTGAGTACCGGCTCTTCATGCTTCCAGCATGGAACGGACTTTTTTCTCGAACCCCTTGAAAACAAGCGCTCCCTTGCGCAGATTGCGCTTGCGTTTCCGGTCTTTCTTGTTCAGAATATGGCTCTTGAACGCTTTCCGTCGCTTGACATGTCCGCCGGAAGTGACCGTAAAACGCTTGCGGGCGGAGTGGTGTGTTTTTTTCTTCGGCATAGGTCATTCTCCCTTGCTGGTAATGGTGTTGGACGGCGCGGCAGCGGACGTGAGCTGTTCCTGTCTCTTGCGCTCGATTGCCTCTTTCCGGAGATATTCCTTGACTTTCAGTTTGTCGGGCACGAAAATGGCGATCAGGTTGCGTCCTTCCATTTTCGGGGGGATTTCAACGGTTGAAAGCTCGATGATGATGTTTTTCGCTTTTTCGAGCATCTTCTGGCCGAAGTCAATATGCGTTATCTCCCGCCCCCTGAAGGCGACCGTTATTTTAACCCGGTCTCCCTTGACGAGAAAATTCCGGGCATGGTCCATCTTGAAATTGAAATCGTGATCTTCGGTCTTGGGATGCAGCTTGATCTCCTTCAGGTGCATCACGTGCTGTTTCTTCTTTGCCTCCTTGGCTTTTTTCGATTTCTCATACTTGAATTTTCCGTAGTCCATGATCCGGCAGACCGGAGGGTCTGCGCTTGGCGCAACCTCGACCAGGTCGAGCCCCGCCGCAATCGCGCGCGAAATGGCGTCGCCTATCGGCAGTATGCCCAGCGGCTCGCCATCGTTGCTGATGACCCTTACCCGCGATACCCTTATTTCGTTGTTGACCCGCGCTTCATTTTCCTTCTTCTGGGGCAATCGAAAACGATTGATAGGAACCTCCTGGTTGTAAAGATTATGAGCGGATTGTTTCCGGCGCGCCTGCACGGCGCAACAGCTCCGCGAACCGGTCGATAGACTGCATTCCCTGGTCGCCTTTGCCGTGCTGTCGAACGGCGACGGAATGGGCGGCCCGTTCTTTTTCGCCCACCACGGCCATAAAAGGGATCTTGTTGATTTCCGCGTCGCGTATTTTATACCCGATTTTTTCGTTGCGCCCGTCGGTTTCGGCCCGGATTCCCTCCGCCCGCAATTTTTGTTCAATGGTGCGTGCGTACTCCATATACTTGTCGGATATCGGCAGGATACGGACCTGGACCGGAGCGAGCCAGCAGGGGAACGCTCCGGCGTAGTGCTCGATCAGAACCCCCATGAAACGTTCCAGCGAGCCGAGCAGGGCGCGATGGATCATGTACGGACGCTGTTTTTCGTTGTTGGCGCCCATATAGGCAAGATCGAACCGCTCGGGTTCATTAAAATCGAACTGAATCGTTGAGCACTGCCATTCTCTATTGAGCGCATCCTTGATTTTAATGTCGATTTTCGGGCCGTAAAAGGCGCCGCCGCCTTCATCGACCTCACATTCAAGGCCTTCGTCTTTGACCACGCGCTCGAGCGCGGCGGTTGCCTCAAGCCACTTTGATTCTTCGCCGACCGATTTCTCTTTCGGCCGCGTGGCGAGATACACTTTGAACGTATCAAATCCGAAAGCGTTCAGCATTGCCAGGCAGAAACGGAGCACTTTCCCGATTTCGTCGGGCATCTGGTCGCTGCGGCATATGATGTGCGCATCGTCCTGAGTGAATCCGCGAACCCGCAGCAACCCGTGAAGCACGCCGCTTTTTTCGTATCGATACACCGTGCCGAGTTCAGCCCATCGCAGCGGCAGATCGCGGTAAGACCGCTGCGAATTCTTGTACATCATAAGATGAAACGGGCAGTTCATGGGCTTGACAAAGTATTCCTGCTCATCGACGAGCATCGGGGAATACATGTTTTCCCGGTAAAAACCGAGATGTCCGCTGGTTTCCCAGAGATTTGCACGGCCGATATGGGGGGAATAAACCAGTTCGTACCCGTTTTTAAAGTGCTCGGTGCGCCAGAAATCCTCGATGATGGTGCGTAACCTTCCGCCCTTCGGATGCCAGAGAACGAGCCCGGGGCCGACAGCGTCGTTGAACGAGAAAAGATCGAGTTCGTTTCCCAGTTTCCGGTGGTCGCGCTTCTGAGCCTCTTCGAGGATACGAAGATATTCCTTAAGCTGTGATTCCCTGGGAAAGGAGATGCCGTAAATCCGCTGCAGCATTTTGTTTTTCTCGCTGCCGCGCCAGTACGCGCCAGCGGTGGAAAGGATTTTAAAAGCCCTGATATATCCGGTGTGCGGAACGTGGGGTCCGCGGCAGAGATCACGCCATTCACCCTGGCGATAGACGCTCGGGGAGCCCTCGATATCCTCAAGAAGTTCGAGCTTGTAGGGCTCGTTTTTGGCAGTGAAATAGGCACGGACTTCGTCCCGTGACGGTTCCAGACGCTCGATCGGGATTTTCCGGCCGACGATGTCCTTTGCCCGTTGTTCGATATCCTGGAGGTCGTCGGGGGTGAAAGGCCGCTCGGTATCGAAATCGTAATAAAATCCATTGTCAATTGACGGGCCGATGCTCATCTTCACCCGGGGAAACAGCTCCTGTACCGCCTGGGCCAGGATATGGGAGGAAGAGTGCCAGAAGATTGATTTTCCCGATGGCGAATCGAAGGTCAGAAGGGATAAACGATCGCCCTCATGCAAAGCGGCAGTAAGGTCACCGGGCACGCCGTCGATTTCTACGGCAAGGGCCGCCTCTGCCAGCCGGGGACCAATGGCTGCGGCTGCGTCACGGCCGGTGCTGCCGTGAGGAAGGTCCAACGTTTTCCCATCGGGTAGGATGATTTTCATACTGTTTGCAACGTCCGGCAGCCTGCCGCTCATGATCCGGCACGGCGCCATTTTATTACCACTAACGACACCCCCTCCTTTCTCCATCGTGACATGACGGAACGAATATGCGGGAGTATGCAATGGGTGATACAGGATTCGAACCTGTGACCCCTACCATGTCAAGGTAGTACTCTAACCAACTGAGCTAATCACCCGTTAAAGGCCTTCCGGACCGGCACGCGCCAAGATACACGGAAAACCCTGGTCCGGCGCGGTCATATTGGCAGCCATCTGCCGCTGATACAACGGCATGAAAATACGTAAATGCGGATGATGGAGTCAATTACAAACCCGACGTCCCTCGGGGTGATAAAAAAGCCCTGCTTCTTTCGAAGCAGGGCTTCTGAGATGAAAGCGACAGCAGGCTTACTGCTGGATACCGATCATGGAGATGGTCCTGATGTCCTTGATTTTTGACAGCGCAGGATAGTCGAGATAGACGACCGCACGGTATACGCCCGGAGCCGACCTCATTCCTTTGTTGTTGAGGCCGTTCCAGTAAAGGTCAAGGCGAGTGCCGGCAGGCAATGGGGTGGAGGATTTAAAAACATCATCCTTTTTGATCCAGTTGACCGAGTTCCCGGCAACATCGTAGATCTTCATGGTAAGGTTCACCATTCCTTCGGTCGGGATTTTTATCCCGCCGATTGAAATGATGGCGCCCTTTTTCTCGGTGATGACGGTTGTCTTGATTTTTTCCGGTCCTCCCGGCACCACAATTTCGACATCGACGTTTTTACCGTTATTGTCGATGGTCTTGATGGTGGCGATCGCCGGGTTGGGAAAGGTCTTGATGATCGTAATGGTCTCGATTTCGACCTTGACCTTTCTGTTTTCAGTTCTCGGGGTATTGCCGATCCGGTCCGCAAGGAGCAGGCTCGCGGCATTGATGTTCATCCAGTTTTTGTCCGTCAGGTCTTTGCCGTTGGCCATGGTGAAAACGAGGATGCTGTCGGCAATAATACCGACGAACCCCGGGATATCCGCGAGGAGCGTATCGGCCGGGACCGTGGTATTGCCCCACCATACCCGGAAGGTCTGGGCAGGGGTGTTGGTAAGGACGAACCGTGCCTGCGTCGTCGGGTTAAAGATCTTTTCGCTGAACGTGACTTTAACCGTGTCTTTCTTACGGTCGTTCTGATCGCTGATGTATTTTTTGACTTTATACACGACCGGCGCGCAGCTGTCGATGGCAACGATCGTCTGGTTGTCCACGCGCGGCAGAAGCGCATTGTTGGCCATGATGGTGGGCGTCCAGGAGGTCTGCAACGGAACGTTTTCCTGGGTCGCCGGCTCATCGATCATTAACCGCCACTGCCTGATCGTCCCGCCGGGCGTCCGTTCGATACCGCGGACATTGAGGACATTGGATCCCTGCGTGACCGAAAATCCCGCAATGCTGGAGGCGGTGGTCCATGAGGTGTCGAAATTGAACGTCAGGTTGATCGCGTCGATAAACCCGTTGCCGTCATTGTCCTTTGTCGCGGCCGTAACGATCTGCGCATTCGGGGTGATCCTGAGCGCTATCCGGCTCTGGAGAGTGTCAAGCGGCAGTTTCGGGGTCTCGTTATTGCGGAACGTGGCGATCAACGTATCGTTGCTCCCCAGGTGTTCAAGGACATTGTTTCCTATCGAGGCGGAAGAGGCCACGACCCTCCTGATTCTTCCGGTAAAAAAATTGCCGGTACCTTTGGTCAGGTTTATCACTTCGCGGTCCCTGACCGTTGTGCTCGTATTTACCAGCTCGATGGACACACGGCCCGCGCTGTATGAATAATCGGCGTCGCCCGGGGAAAAATCGAACCGGAGTTGGATCTCGTCGTTTTCGCGGGTGACATTGGTAAGCGTGGCGCCGGCGACAGACTGGAACTCGACCTCACGGTCCCAGAGCCAATACACGAGGGAGTCGCGCGCGGCCCGGCGAAAACCCTGCTGGGTCTTTACGTTGAAACCGACCGTGTGTATGGTGTCGCCGAGGGGGGCGGGACGGGGATATTTGATGATGTAGTTGAACGGGGTGGTCTGGCCGATAAGAGGAAACAGGCTGCCGAAGGCGAATGTTGAATCCGTTGCCGACCAGGTGGAGATCGTCTGTGTTCCCACGGTAAGCGAGGCGGGGAACGCCGGACGTTGCCGCACTATGGCGGAATAGATGCTGTCTCTGACAAAAGTCATGAGTGAACTGAAATCCGTGACCGTGAACGGCCAGATGCTGCTTTTGGGATAGGTACGGCGGATATTGTTCGTCATGTTTACCAGGGTAGTCGGCGCTGACCCGGTAGAGGTAAAGTAAATGGTAAAAGTGGTCGGGCAGCCGGTACCCTGGACGTAATTATCACCGCCGGATGTGTGCTCTCCATCGGAAAGGAAAATGATGTATTTATTGTTATCTGATTTTTGTGATAAGTTTAGCACCGCTTTGCCCGCCTCGAAGGCGAGAGTGATATTCGTTCCTTCGGTCGGCCAGGGGGTAGGCGTGTATAAAAGTTCGGTGTACGTTATACTGTTAATAGTCGAGTCTCTGGTTAAAAGGAAATGTTTGAGAACATTAACGCCTAATTCGGTCCCATATACCTGATTAAGCTTTTTTAAGGCCATATAGCCGTCGTTATTGGCTCCTGCATACTGGCCGAAAAAGTTTGTATAGTCGGTATACCGGTAGAAAAGCCCGTTTTTAAAAACCACGTACCCGATTTCCGCTGTTGGAAATCGGTTGTAGATGGTATCGATCAAGGCAGAGGTAACGCGGAAGCGATTTCCCTGCTGGTCGTTCCGACCGGCCGCAGTGGACATGCTTGTCGAGTGGTCGATGATGAAACAGATGGCCGGCGTGTCGAGAATCGAATCGGAATAAAAGGTGTTTGTCACGAATATTTTCTCGCTCATCGCCACGATGGTATCGCTGACAATGATGGAGTCGTTGTTTTTTCCCTCCGGCGCTCCGCGATAGCTGAACTTCCCGACAGGCCGTGCGAACAGCGTGCTGAGCGCGAATGACAACAGAAGGACCAGAAAAACTCCGGCTGAGCGGCTTGCATTGCCCCTGGTTGCGTGCGTAATCATAATTCCTTCCCTCCCTTTTCCTGAAAGATGACCGTGGTGTTACAGGTTGCTTCCCTGTTTAGAATATAATGGCATCACTCCGGTTTTGCTATAATTATGAGATTTAACGATTAAATTACGTCCTTTTTACTATGTCAGCAATATAATAAGTTTCACTCTCAAATGCTCGAAATATTTGCTTCATACTATACAGTATAATAAAAAACCTCCCCGATGTACGAGGGAGGTTTACTTTAATGCGAACAATTGTTTACACGCGGCTCAGACGGTCAGGAAAACGCAGAGAGCTGCTTGAGCATCCTGAACCTTTCTGCAACCACTTTCTGGGCGTGGTCGATAAGCTGCTTCGAGACCTCAGGGCTTGACCGCTGCAGCATTTTATACCGGTTTTCCTGGTATACGTAGTCGGAAAGCGCCAGGGTCGGGTCTTTTGAATCGAGCTGAAGCGGATTTTTCCCCTTCGCCGCAAGATCGGGATTATACCGGTAAAGCGGCCAGTGGCCTGACTCCACGGCCCGTTTCTGGGCATCGTTACCATCGACCATGTTGATGCCATGGTTGATGCAGTGGGCATAGGCAATGATCAGCGACGGCCCTTGGTAATTCTCGGCCTCCATAAAGGCCTTGACCGTCTGCTGATGGTTTGCCCCCATGGCGACCTTTGCCACGTAAATATAGCCGTAGCTCATGGCCATCATGCCCATGTCCTTTTTAACGGTAGGCTTGCCGCCTGCCGCGAATTTGGCAACCGACCCCATGGGCGTTGATTTGGAAGCCTGGCCGCCGGTGTTGGAGTAGACCTCGGTATCCAGCACCAGAATATTGACGTTCCTGCCTGCCGCAAGCACATGATCGAGGCCGCCGTAACCGATGTCGTACGCCCAGCCGTCGCCGCCGAAGATCC
>JAFGOU010000043.1 GCA_016926315.1 Chitinispirillaceae bacterium | reverse complement strand
TGAAAAGATCGATCTCAACAGGCGCGAAGGGATTCAATTGCTGGCTGCTTGACTTTTAAACGGGAAAAATCGGTACTCTCAAGTATTCTTCTTAAAAAATAATATTGCTATTAAACCACCGGTCAAAAAAGAAGCTCCAATTTGAAATGAAATTGCACTATCTTCAATCTGAAGCGCTTTGATTGGATTACCAAGTCCAGATTTTGTATCTCCTATTAAATTTGCCTCTTTTAATAAATATCGATACATAAAAATACATGCAATTGTTAACATCGATAACATTATTGATAGCGCAATTCTTGATTTCTTATTCATATTTATCGCCATAACACTAAGAATTTTATCTGAAATGCCCAACAAAACTCTCGTACATCACCGCACTCCCGGAGGCATTTCTGATAAAATTCAGTTGAACAGAGCCGCCGATTAGTGCTGCATAGTATAGAATGGGTTTTCAATACCGTTCAGACCGGACTCAAAACCCTTGCATAATAAGATATACGATGGGTGGGTATCATGTAAAGCACGCCGATGGCCCCTTGGACAAGCGGTTCCACGGGCATTTTTGAGGCAAAAGGCGGTCTTTTGGCCATAGCCGTGGCCTGGGCGCCTTGACGCGTGTATGTAAACGTACATTTGAACCGCTACATTGTCGTGATTATGCGTCACGACCTCCTTTTAAACGGTGTCCGGCAAGGGGAATGCCTCCCTTTTAACGGTGATGATCTGATAAAGAGTAAGTAAGCCCATGCCGCAAGCACGACATACCATCGGGTCTTTGCCGAGCAGTTTTTTTACCCGCTCATACCATGGAAGGCGCCGTAGATCGGATTTCTCTTTAAGGCGTTTTCCCAGCAATTCGAGCGCTTCCTTGAGCAGGGTTGCCCTGTTCCTGCTCGCGAGCAGGCCATAATGCCTGATACGCACAAAATGGGCCGGGAGCACATGGAGCAGGAAGCGCCTCACGAACTCGGCGGCTGATAGCGTCATTGACTTCTGCTCCTTTCCCGTCGCGTAGTCCTTATACGCAAAGCTCACGGCGCCGTTTTCCATGGAGATCAGACGCTTGTTTGAGATCGCCACACGGTGCGTATATTGCCCCAGGTATTTGATTACTGCCTGAGGGCCGCAGAGCGATTCCCTGGCATATACTACCCAGTCTTTCTTGTAGAGCGTATCGATCAGCTCCTGAAGCGCTTGCGGCTCTTCCAGAAAGCGCTGCAAGGTGCCATGGAAAACAATTTCGCCCGAAGCAATCGCCTCTTTAAAGGCTGCCATGAATTTACCTCGGTAAAGCCTGGCAAGCACCCTGAAAGGAATAAAGAAGTTCTCCGGCACGAACTTGAAGCGTTTCTCGTTTTTAGAGACTCCGCCTCCGGGCACGATACAATGAAGATGCGGGTGGGCATCGAGGCGCTGCCCCCAGGTGTGCAGTATCGCGATAAAGCCAATCGAAGCGCCCAGCCATTTGGGATCGGCGGCAAGTTCGAGCAGCGTCTGTGATGCGGCATCGAAGAGGAGTTTGTAACACACTTTTCGGTTGCGTATGACAAACTCATTCAACTCCTGGGGCAGCGTAAAGACCATGTGGAAATACTGCACGGGAAGCAGGTTTTCCATATGTTCCTGCACCCATACCGCCTGATTGATCCTTTGGCAGGTCGGGCAGTGACGGTTGCGGCAGGAGTGGTGTAAAAGGAGGTCCTGGTTACAGCGCTCGCAACGGTAGTGGTGCGATCCCAAAGCCCCAGTTCTGCAATTAAACAGCGCGCTTAAAACTTTCCGATACTCGGCGGGCAAAGACCCGTAGCGCTGTACATATCCGGCAAGGCCTTGGCGCAAAACATCGGTTACGGTGAGGGGTGATTCCGGGTTATGCATGGGTCACCGCCAAGCTATCGTCGTCGTCGTTGTTCTTATTGTTTTCCAAATCGTCAGCCGGGCTGCGGATCGACGCGCGCATTTTATCGGTTACCTGTGCGTAGCCGGCCGTGGTACTGATATAGGTATGGCCCATCAGCCGCTGTATCTCATTAAGCGGCACGCCCTTCTCCAGAAGATGCGTGGCAAAGCAGTGCCGAAGCAAATGCGGGTAGACCGGCTTTTTTATCCCGGCACTTACGGCTGCCATTTTGAGTGCTCGGGTGATGGTCGACTTGTTTACCGGCTGGCCATCGGTACCCGGAAAAAGGTACTCTTTCGGGCGATACGCTTTGTAGTACTCCCGCAATAGCTCCAATGCCCTTACGGAAAGTACGGTATAGCGGTCTTTTTTACCTTTACCGCCTTCAATGCGCACCATCATCCGGTTACCGCTCTCGATATCATTCACCTTGAGCGCGCAGCACTCTCCGATACGCAGGCCTGAAGAATAGAGCAGTATGACCGCGGCCCGGTACTTGATATTAGGTATTGCCTTGAAAATCGCTTCAAGGTCAGACCGTTCGAGCAGGTGGGGGATTTTGTGTTCCGGCCGGAGCTTTTTGAATCGATCCATGGCACGGTTGTCAGGTTCCATTAGATCATAAAAGGTACGCAAGGCGGAAATGTACAGGTTGGTGGATGCCGGGGAATATTTTCGTACGTTAACACAGTAGAATAGAAATGCCTGGATGTCCTCCGCGTTCATCCCTGCGGGCGTCCGTCCATGGAAACAGGCAAGCTGCTTCACGATCGACTCATAAGCCTTGATCGTCCGTATGGAAAAATGGCGGACGCTGAGAAGGTTGATGAAACTGCGACGAAGCTCGGTCATACGACCTCCTTACGGTAAAAGTGTGAATTAATGAATTAAACGTAACCGTAAAGAAGTTAGATCTCGGCAAATCGGTTGGAGAAACAATAGAGGCTATAAAGTCTTAGCAAATGGTACGTTTACAGGTGGGTTTACAACTGCCGCCAAAGGCGGCTCTGTTCAACACGTATTATAACGCAGTCGTCATAATTTGTTATCCCGACCGTCGGCATATTGGAATATCCCGACCGTCGCCATAATATTGTTATCCCGACTGTAGTAGTACACTTTTGCCTCTAACAAAGGCAGAGAACATGTATTCCTATCCTGGTAGCGCCCTATGGGCGGACTATATCCCTACATTAAATAAATTAGGTATTCCTGAAGAGAAAGTCAATTTTTCCTTGCTGTGGGCGAAGCGGCACGTCAAGGTTCCGAATGGTTTGAAGGTGGTGACGCGTTGAATAACAAAAGGTCCTGACACTTGTGCGCCAATCAGGCGTATTTGTTGCGAATCAACCGATTCCCCGATCTCGCGCTCCGGGTTGTTTTTGAAACCGTTTTGCGCTCCAACCGGCACCGCGTTATGCCGACAGTATATTTTTGATAGTACCAACAGGAGGTATCGGTATGGGAAAGAAAATCGTTCTATTCGGAGCCTTAATCGCGATTGTTCTCCTTTCCGGCTGTTATACGCAACTGCGTCAGCATGCGCCAATGCGGGTGTATTCAGGGTACGAGTCATCCGGGGCGCCGGCGGAGGCAACCGGGCCTGACACCTTTTTTATTGTCGTGGATACGGTTTTCCGGGATGGCGACACCCTGTTCGATACCACCTGGTATGACGCCGACGAACGGCTTCCGGACAGCGTGACCGCACCGCAGACCGTTATTGTGGAGCCCCGCGAGCGCGACTACTGTTTCTGGATACGGGATTTTCTCGGATATCCTGAGCTGCGCTGTTTTTCATCGTACGCGGAATATCAGTTTTATGTCTCCTCGTCAGCGCCGTGGTGGTATCGCGATAATTATATGTTTGGTTACAGCTACTACGGCTGTCCGCCGGGTTACCATTTCGATCCGTTCACGCGCCACTGCCGTTACTTCAGCGATTTCAACCGGTATTATTATCCGCGCTTCAGGGGGCAGGTCCCCAACCGCCGCAGCGCTCCATCGGATATGGAGCCTGCCCGGCGCTACCGTTCGTATACTCCTCCGGATGCGCCGCCGCCATCCGGCGGCAGCGCCGTTGAACCGAAGAGAAAGTCCGGTGCACCGCCGTCTGTTGCTCCTGAACGCCGCCGCGGGCGCAGTGAAGCAAGCCCGGCGCCTTCGGGCAACCCGCGGGGAGAAGCGAAGCAGGCCCAGCCCCGGGACCAGGGGAGCACGGAAAACGGGCGGCGCGAAGGCGACGCCGGTCAATCCTCCAATCCGCGAAAAGATCCAAGGAGGCAGTAATATGAGCTTTCGAACGTTGGTATCCGCCATGATCGCCGTTGTCGCGGGCGCGGGAGGGGTCACCATGCCTGCCGCTTTTCCGGTGCATGAAACCGGGAGCGGCGTTCGCAGCATGGGTCTTGCCAATAATGTCACGGCGCTTGCCGATGACCCGTCCGCGGCGTACTGGAATCCGGCCGGACTTTCGTTTTCCGGGGCGCGTGAGGCGTTCGCGGGATTCGGGTTCATCGAGCAGAGCAACACCGCGTCGGTATCCGGAGGCGACAACACGGCAACCGTGATGCGGCTGCGGTTTTCTCCCGCCGGCCTGGTGTATCCCGTGCCTGTGGAACGGGGAGGTCTCGCGCTCTCGTTTTCGTACGCCAATCCGTTCAATTTCGACGACATGCTGCGGTACAAAAAACGCCATATTGACAATCAGGGAGCCGAGGTCATGACGGACAGCGATTTCAGGATGTACGGAGGGCTCGATTTCTGGACCGCAGCCGGAGCGCTGCAGGTGGCCCCGGGCGTCGGCGTAGGGGTTGCGATGTCGCTTGTCACCGGACACGAGAACGCCCGGAATTCCTTTCTGCGCACGGTTGACGGAGAGGTGATCGACACCGCGAACAACGATTTCAACGACCGTTACGAGCGGGACTATGTCGGCATCGACGTCCGGGGCGGACTGCTCTACCGGCCGGTCAAAAACCTCAGAGTGGGCGTAAGGGCCGTGCTGCCCCGCACGGTTTCATTCACCGAATCGGTGACCGGCGTTTCGCCGGCGATGTCCGGTCCGGTACGGTCGTTCTCCGGCAT